>CAYPJN010000015.1:1515-17063 GCA_964411055.1 uncultured Lentisphaerales bacterium
GCGTGAACCGCGACGTAGTTCTCGTTGGCGTACAGGACGTCGTCGCCGTGAAGGAAGAGATGACAACCCGCGTAATCGGCAATCGAGGCGAGCATGTCGCTGCGCAGAACCTGGGCTCCGCAGAAAATGCTCGTGAATCCGTCGGTTTTCGCGAGCGCCATCGCGGGAAGACCGTTGCCGCAGTAGCGGCCGAGGACGACTGTGTCGTGATCGGCCCCGGCCTCGGTGTCGATGTAGAAACCGGGGTTGGCATAGGCTGGCGGCAGGACGCTCGGTCCGATCCAGATGTTGGAGTGGACGTCGCGGTCGATGACACCGTAACGGCGCGTGGCGGCAGCGCCGGAGATGGCGGGATGGCTTGCGGGGTTGACGCGGAAATGCGGGAAGAAGGTCTTGTCAATCATGCCGACCTTCATGCCGACGGTTCTGGCAATGTTCTCGACGGACATCATGGACGCGGCGTCCGGGTTGATGAAGCCGGGGGCGTAGAGCCAGAGAACGACGGCGCCGTTGCGGCGGGCTTTGGCGTGGATCGCCTCGCGCTCCGCGTCCCTGAGGTAATACTGGTTGAGCATTACGTAGAGCTTGTAGTCGGGCATGTTGGGACGCGCCATGTCGTTGTGGAAATAGTAATCTACTGGCGCGCCGATGCGGGCGAGGTCGGAAGAACGGTAGAAATCGAGCACGAGGGAGCTGGTGAGCTGCGAGACGTGGTGAACGGACTCCGTGTCGTAGATGAGCGCGATCTCGTTGCGTTTCGTGCGGTTTAGCGCGTAGGACTCGTGCGCGATCTCCTGCTGGCGTTTGATGAGGGCGAGGATGTCGCGGTCGTTGTACCAGCCGGGGCCCATGTCGAACCACCAGCCGCGTATGTCCTCGCAGATGTCGCGGGCGAAATCACGCTTGAGCGTGTTGATCGAGTCCTCGACGCCGTAGAGCGCCATTGCGTCGCGCTGTACCCAGGGCTGTGCATGGTGCGTGCGGGAGTCGTCCTCGCAGATGTATATCATGTTGCGGAGACGGAAGGAGTCCTGCATCTCGCGCTGCGCCACGACACCTCCTGGCTCGCGGTTGTTGTAGACGCCGGGCGCGGCTAGGAAGTCCACGACTCCGGAGTCCATGATGACCGGCGTGCCGCTTGCGGTGGAGCTGTCGAAGAAACTGTTGCAGCCGTATGAACCGTAGAAGGCGCCGACGAGCAGCGTGGGAAATCGCGACTTTAGCGTGTGGGCGAAATGGACAATCGTGCGGGCGGTGGACTCGTGCCATGCGGTGTAGAAGTCCGCGACGTGCTCGAAGCCGTTGGAGTTGAGGAAGACGCCTACGCTGGCCTTCCTGCGGGCGTCCATATTCAGATCGAGACCGATGGTGCGCCCCATTGTCTCCCACTCGCGGAGCGCCTTGATGATGTCCTCGTCGGCATCGTTTGCGAACTGGCGTTCCCCGGGGGGCGGGATGATCGGATGCTCGAACGTCGCGTCGGTGCGGCCCCAGGCTCGGCGCAGCGTCTCGACGTCGCCGTACTTGCGACGCAGGAAGCCCTCGAAGGACTTGCGGAAGGGCTCGGAGAAGTCGCCATAGGCTCCCTCCTTCGTGCAGAGCGGGACCGGGTAGTACCACTCGGAGGTTCCGCCCGCGCAGAGGAAGAAGCCGATGACGCGTCTGAAACAGGGCGAAGCGGTGAGCTCGTCGAAATAGTCCGCAAGCGCCTTGTCGGCATCGCGCATCCACGCCTCCGAGCAGAGCGAGTGCATCCCGTCGATGATTTCACTGCGGCTGACCGAGGTGCAGATGCAGCGCTGACTGGATCCGTCGCTGAACTTGACCTGCTCCTCGGGGTGCGAGTTGACCCACTCCGGCGGCGGGCTGACGTTCAACCGCAGCATGGCGTAGGCGTCTGGCACGGACTCGAGAAGCGCCACGAGGTCGTTGAGTGTCGCCGTTAGGCCGTCTGGAATGCCCTTCCCCGGATCTCCGGGATTGTTCCAGCGGGTAGTCGCGGTGATGTAGTATATTTTGATGCCCGCCTCGCCAAGGTCGCGGTAGTAGGCCTTGCGCTGCGCGAGCGTCATTGTCGGGCGGCTGCCGATCGTTATGGACATCGGCGGATACGGAACTCCGTCGATAAGGATTGCGGGCTCTCCGTTTAGGCGTTCGACTTTTGCGACAACGGTTTTATTCATGCAATCATCAATTTTGCCAAACCTTATTTGATTGCGCAATCCTCAAAGAAAACTGGAGGCGGGGGGAGTCGAACCCCCGTCCGAAACTGCGTCACCCTGGCCTCTACGCGCGTGTTCCGTCATTGAATCTCGCTGCGTGCAACGCCGGCGGACAGGCTTTTCACGCAGCCAGCAGCCACGGATTTACAGGCACGCACGCCCGGCTACCCGGCATGCGGCAGGACCTGCTAATCCACGCTTCCCCGCTCAGCAGGCGTCGGCGGTTCCGCGTCACGGCGCTAAATTAGGCCGCGAGAGCCAAGTTATCGTTGGCGTTTGTGTGTTTTGTCCGGATGATTAACGAGGCCAACCAGACTTCCTCGGCGCGCAACCCGGGCTTCAACAATCCCGTCGAAACCAAGTCGCCCCCGTAAAGGTAAGATCAATTTAGCAAACCAGCCCCGTCCGGACAAGCGGTATCTTCGTCGACATTGTCGCCCCGAATAATTTCTTTTGGATGAGTTCATTGCAACGGATGATATCGACGACGATGCTGTGGTTGACGCTTGCCGGGAGCCTGGCGCTGGCGGCCCCCTGGTGGGACGCTCCGGCGCTCAAGGGCGAATCGGCCTTGATTCCGGCGGGGAATGGGACGCATTACATCAACATGGACGAGACGGGCGCCTACATGATCTGCGGCGCGGGCTATACCAGCGCCGACGCCTATCCGCTCTTCAAGGTGGCGGATTTGAGTGGCGCCACACCATTCCTCGCTCCCGCGCCGGTCTGGAGCGCCACCGGGACGGCAGACGCCTGGACCAACGGGCTGCGCGGAGGAGCGGTCTCGTATGCCCTCGGCCGCGTGCTCAGCGGTACGGCCGGCGGCACCTACCTGAATTGGAACGTCAGTTTCCCGTTGGACCCGCCGTTGACGCGCGATACCACGGTCTTCGCCATCTACAACGATAGCGGCGTGGTTTTCGACTCGGGCGACTTCAGCCAAGACGGACTCACCTTCTACTCCAACTCCTATGGTTCGCCCCGCAACACGATCTGGAAGTGGACGGTCCTCAATGGCCTGGCCAGTAGCGGCACCAATCTGACGGCGGCGGCGTCCTTCGCGAGCCCCACCATTGCGCGCATACGCAGCATCAACGCCTACCGGATCGGTGGCGCCGACCTGGTATTCTACGGCGAAGGCGGCGGCACCTCGGGCAAGGTCTGCGTCTACGATTTTGCCACGGAGACCGAGACGCTACTGGTGACGGCAACCGTTACGGATGACATCATGAACGTCAAGGTCAGCGGCATCGGTCTCAGCCAGATGCACCTGCACCTTCAGATGGATGACGGATCCGTGCAAATCTACGAATTGGCCGCCGACGGCTTGTCGGTGGGTGACGTGGTGGCCAGTTTCTCCGCCTCCGAGATGAACACCTTCGTGGGCCGGACGATGGGCGTACTGCGCGGCTACGAGGTCTCGAACGACGAGCGGTTTGCCTACATCGACGACTTCGCCAACACCGTGTGCGTGCTCTGGACGCCCGAAGCCGATTCCGCCTGGCGGCCACCCGCCAACAGGCTCTGGTGGGAGAGCCCCGTCCTGAAATACCAGGTGGACATCACCCTCTCGGAGGGGTCTCACTACATGAACAAGGACGAGAGCGACCAGTGGCTGGTCGTCGGCAGCGTCGGTTCCGCCAGCTACAACACCTACCTCTTCAGTCTACCGCAACTGCGCGCTGCGCCGCAGGCCGACGAGGTGTCGCCTCTGGCCGTCGCAAAAGCAACGGATATCGGCCTTGGCCTGAGCCCGGGGTTCCGCGGCGGCGCCCTCTCCGACGACCTGCGCCTCTACCTCTCCGGCGCCTACGGCGCCAACGGCTATGCCGCGCTGCCGGCCACCGCACCCTGGACGGCGGCCGCGGCCGTCGGCGTCACGAACGACACCGGCGTGATCTTCGACTCGGCCGACTTCAGCCACGACAGCGCGCACCTCTTCTCGAACAGCTATGGAAGCCCGCGCAACAAGATCTGGAAGTGGAACGTGCTCGGCAAGCTCGCCGCGGGAGGCGTCAACCTGACCTCGAACGCGGTGATCGTCTCCAGCAGCTCCCGTGTCCGCAGCATCAATGCCTACCACATCGGCGGCAAGGATCTCGTCTACGCCGGCGAGGGCGGCAACGCAACGGGTGAGGTCTATGTATACGACTTTGATGCTGGCACCGAGACCCTGCTGGTCACGGTGCCGGAGGTATCGGACATCATGAACGTTAAGGTCGGCGGCGTGGTGGCCGGCCGCAAGGGCGGTTCGATGCACCTCTACGTGCAGTTCGACAACGGCGCGATCTACATCTACCGGCTGAATGCCGGCGGCAAGTCCGTTGGCGAGCTGGTGCGCCACTTCACGCCCGCGCAGACGCTGGCATTCCTGGGTGATGCCTCCACTAGCGCCATGCGCAGCTTCGAAGTGTCTGACGACGAGACGCACGCCTTCATCGCCCACCACGGCGACGTGAACCGGCTGCATGTGGTCTGGACGACGCCTCGGCGGCCGCCCGGCAAGGTCATTCCACGGCCCTGGTACGAGAACACCGTCAAGAAGTACACGGTCGACCAATACCGCCGCGAGAATCCTTTCGGCGACATCACGACACACCTGAACAAGGACGAGAGCGACCAATTCCTGCTCTTCCCGATGGGGTGGACCATGTGGAGCGAATACTTCCTCTACAGCATTCCCAACCTGCGCGCCGCCCGCACCGCCGCAGAGGTCTCGGTCATCGCGACGAACCGGCCGAAGGATCTCTATCCTGCCGTCGTCTACGGCCCCACCTTCCGGGCCGGCGCCGTCTCCGACGAACTCGACCGCATCCTCTCCGGCTTCTGCTACTCGGTGGTCTACGCCGATTTCTGCGTCAGCCTGCCGACCAGCGGCAACTGGCAGAAGGATGTCAACGTCTTCTCGATCAGCAACGACGTGAATGCGGCGACGACCGACTGGACGTGCGAGTTGGACTTCGACTATTCCGACTTCAGCCACGACAGCCAGTTTGTCTGGGCCACGCAGTTCAACTACGGATGGGGCACCGAGCGCAATCTCTACAAGTGGCGCGTGCTCGGCGGACTGGCTGCCAATGGCGTCGGGCTGGTCTCCAACCATGTCTTCCGCAGCGACAACGAGGCGATCAGCTGCCTCGATGTCTACACGGTTCACGGGCGCGATCTGGCCTTCTACTCGGCCGGCGCAAA
This sequence comes from uncultured Lentisphaerales bacterium, assembly GCA_964411055.1. GTDB lineage: Bacteria > Verrucomicrobiota > Kiritimatiellia > RFP12 > JAAYLN01 > JAAYLN01. The sequence goes on from CAYPJN010000015.1 coordinate 6,930, forward strand.
GGTCTGCGTCTATGATCCGGCGCGGGAGCGCGAGACCACGCTGATCAACACGGGTTTGCCGGCCGGCGCGGTCAACGTCAAGGTCTGCGGGCTCGCCCGTGGTCTCCCGCACCTCTACGTGCAGCCATCCAACCAGGGGCTCTTCATCTACGAACTGGCCCCCGACTGTCTCAGCGTGCGGCGGCTGGTCAAGTCCTTCACCGAGGCCGATCTCACGGCTCTGGCTGACGGATATGCCGACGTCGTCTCGATGGCCATCGAGGTGACGGACGACGAGAAGTACTTCTTCTACTCTGGCGGCCTCTCGGGATACTTGAATCCCCTGCATGTCTTCTACCAGCTTGAGGTTGGAAGCATGCTGATGGTCCGGTAGGGGCATCCCGCACCGCTACGGTGTGAAACCCGCGGCAGGTGTCGTCCGCGGGCGAATAACCGGCGAACGGGACGGCGGAACGTGGAGACCGCCGTCTCCGGCGGTTATGAACGAGGGCGTTGCCCTGAGCGGACAGCCCCCTGCTTCACAATGGCGGAGGGGTGTGCTACTATCGGTTTCGTGCATTTTCATGCGTCACGGTTTGCCTGCGCCGCGTTGCCGCTGCTGGCCTGCGCCCTCCTGCTCGGCGCCGGGTGCGGACGGCGGCGGCCGAACGTGCTCCTGATCACGCTCGATACCACGCGCGCCGACCGGCTGGGCTGCGGGGGCTGGACGAACGCCGTCACGCCGGCCCTAGACCGGCTGGCTCGGGAGGGTGTCCGGTTCACCGCTGCCGAGGCGGTGGCGCCGATCACGCTTCCCAGCCATGCCACGCTGTTGACAGGCCTGTTGCCCCCCGAGCATGGTCTGCGCGACAACAACATCGGCAGTCTTCCAGCGGATGTGCCGACGATCGCCGAATCGTTCCGCGCCCGCGGCTACCGCACCGGCGCAGTGGTCGCCTTTCTCGTGCTCCACCCACGCTACCGGCTCGACCGGGGCTTTCAAAGCTACGACGCCCCTCCCATGGATGCCGACATCCAGCGCCTGTTGGAGACGCCCCCGCCGCTTCAGGATGACGGGGCCCTAACTCCCTACCGCCGGGCTGGACAGATCGGCGATGCGGCACTGGCGTGGCTGCGCGCCGGTGGACGGAAACCCTGGTTCCTCTGGGTCCACTTCTATGATCCGCACACGCCGCTCCACTGGAACCGCCGCGAGGTGGGCGCTGGTTTAGCCCATCCCTACGATGCCGAAGTGGCGTTGATGGACCAGCAGGTCGCCCGCCTGCTGCGGCATCTCGACGAATCCGGCGAGGCGGAGCGCACCCTGGTCGTGGCGGTGGGCGACCATGGCGAAAGCCTCGGCGAGCATGGCGAGCCGATGCACGGGTTTCTGCTGTACGAATCCACCCTGCGAGTTCCCCTGCTCGTACGCCATCCGGGGCGGATCGAAGGCGGCCGCGTCTGCGCGACACCCGTCAGCCAGGTGCAGCTGGCGCCGACGCTGCTGGAACTCGCGGGCGTAAGCCCGACCGCGACGCTGGCGGCCGGCTGGCGGGATCTGAAATGGCTGCCGCCGCGCGCACCCGGCGACGCCGTCCGCGCCGATTCGCTGGCGCCTTGGCTGACGGGACAACGCCCCGCGCTGCCGGCCATGCCCTGCTACGGCGAAAGCGACTACCCCTACAACACGTTCAACTGGGCACCCCTGCGTTCGCTGCGGCAGGGACGCTGGAAATATGTCCGGGCGCCACGGGGCGAACTCTACGACCTGGCCGCCGACCCCGGGGAACAGCATGACTTGGCGCTGGCCCGTACCGGAATGGTGGCCTCGCTGGAACGCGCGTTGACGGAACTGGAAGATCTGATGACGCCCCGCGAAAGCGGCGAGGTGACGTTGACGGGGCATGAACAGCGCGTGCTCGCTTCCGTGGGCTATATCGGCGGCAAGCCGTCCCGGCCGCTTGCCGAGGTGGACATAACGACGCTGCCCGATCCCAAGGAGGTGATCGAGGCGAGCCGCCTGTATGGACGGCTGGCACGCCTGATGGAGGCAAATCGCCCCGGCGACGAGGCGGTGGCACTGGCGACCCGCCTGGTGACGCTGTCGCCCGGCACGGCCGGATTCCATGCCCAGATGGGTTTCCTCCGCGAGCGCCGCGGCGAGATTGCGCCCGCCATCGCGGCCTTCACCCGCGCCGTGGAACTTAACCCCACCCGTGCGGACTATCTCTGCCATCTTGGCATTCTGCGGGTCTGGACGGGCGATACGGCGGGTGCGCTCGCGACCTGCCGGAAGGCCTACGGGATACTGGAAGGCAAGGCCGGCACGCCCGACTCGCTGCTGGGCGGTATCAACAGCGCCGCCCTGCTGGCGGCCCGGCGGCGCGAGCTCGGCGTGGCCGGCACGCTGATCGAAATCTCGGCGACGCTGGACAAACGCCATCCCGGCTGGCAGCATGCGCGGGCGATCGTGCGGCTGATGGAGGGCGGACGGCAGGAGGCGCTGACGATGCTGCGGCGCCTGACGAGGGAATACCCCGACTACCGTCCGGCGCGGGACGCGTTGCGCAAGCTTGACGGCGGGCAACCCTGACGCGGCGCAGGTCGGCTGCCGACGGAAAAGAGTCGCAAGGTACCTCCGAACATTCGCACTTGTTCAGAAGCGCAGAAGGTACAGGAACTCGCCGGTTCCGCGGTGTATCCCAATGTTGCTATAGCCGCATTTTTCGTAGAGCGACTGTCCCCGGATGTTGGCGCTGTGCGTGGCAAGCATTATGCCGCCCTTGCCGTTCTCGCGGGCCCATGTCTCCGCGGTCTTCATCAGTTGAGTGCCGAGATGCCTGCCGCAGGCCGACTCAGCGACGCAGATGCCGAGCTTTGGAATCTTCGTCTCTATTTCGATGAGAAAGACGTACCCGGCCATCTTTCCGTCCTCGGCGACGGCCATCCAACGGATGTTGTCGCTGTCGTCACCGGGGCCGAAGAACTTCAGCGCGTCCCTGTGGTTCGCTCCGCCGCGGTTGAAGAAGAATTCCGCTTCGCCGTGCAACTGCGCGAAGAATTCGTCGACTCGCTCGCGGTCGCCGGCCTGGAAAAATCGGATGGTCATCGGTTGCCTCCTACTGTGAAATTCTGGTGGCCCAGTGAATAAATTCCCTGTCGGGTTCGATGTCGTTGTAGAACGAGAGGGAGTACGCGCCCTTGGCGTTCTCCTTCGGTTCCGGCGAGAGCGTCACGCAAAGGAAAGAGTATGTCGGGTCGCCGGTCGTGGCGATAACGCTGCGCACCGCGAGTTTGTGCTCGCCCGCCGGGAGAAGCTTGTGAAGCGGTATCCACGGAGTGGCGTGTCCGGGCCAGACGATGTTGCCGTCGGCCGGGCCGGGCGGCAGGCATTCCGGCTCAGGCATCTCGGGAAGAAGTCCGTCGCGGACGGAAAACCAGCCCAGACTGCGCACGTCTCCGTTTTCGCCGCATTCGACGAGCTGAGCCTGTATGGCGTAAAGATCCCACCAGAGTTTCTCCTCGTAAGGCGCCGGAAAGTTCGGCACGGAAACGCGCACATAGACCTCTTTCCAGTCCTTCGGCGGCTCCGCGCGGAGTTTGCGGTCCTTGTCGATTCTCGCGAGCCAGGCGTTGTCGGCGGCGTCGCGTGCGGGATATGGCCTGGTGTACTCCGCGAGACGTTCCGACCACGCGGCTTTGTCGAGAGTGATGAGTAGTCCCACCACGCCGTGTCCGCCGATTAATGTTGAATAACTGGTCTTGATGGCGACCGGAACGGGATTGCCCGGATTTGCGTTCGTCGGGTTGAGAGCAATTGCTTCCGCTCCTGCCAGTCCCATGGCCGCGAAATCAATGTCGGCGACGACCATGCGCGGCTTGTCGCCGAAATTTGTGAGGATGAGGAGTGCAGACTTACCGTCCGCGGTTCCCATGAGGTAGAAACCGTCGTCGGCGTTTCGCACCTTAACCGAGCGGCATCCGTTGTGCTCGTTGCCGACTGTTATGTCCCGCTCGTCGTGAAAGAGCCCCCAAAGACGCCACAAGGCACGGAGAAAGACGTCGTTCGTGCCGGGTTCGGGAGGGTGTACGAGCGACGAGGTGGGCAGTTGCGTTCCGAGCGGGCTGTGCGGAAACTGTCCGGTAGACGCGAGGAACGGGATCATCGCCGACGTGCCGTACTCCGGGAACGCGGCGGTCCACATTGTGCCGCAAACCGCGTTGAAACCGCTGAAATATGCGTGGTGACGGCGCGAGCGGAGCATAAGCCCGCGCTCGCCCTCGCCGGAGACGTATCCGGTGACGTTGTCGTCCGTCATGCCGAGCGCGGTGAACGTAGGTCCCGTATGGCTAAGAACCAGCCCCTCGGCGCCGACACGCTCGCGGCGCGCCCGGGACTGCATGTAGAAACGGCGGAAATGCGTCCGCCCGCCGCAGTACTGTATGTCTGGCGGCGTGGTCTGCCCGTAGGGACCGCCGAAATCCATGTACAGACCGTCGAAGTCGCGTTTCAGGAAACGGCCGAACCAGTCGGTGAACTCCTCGACCTCGGCATTCTCGTTGCCGCGGATGTACGGGGCGACGCGGATGCCGCGCGAATGCGCGTCGGCAACGACGCGTTTGAACTCTTCGTAGTCGTACGGCTTCCCGCCGTTCTGGACGTCGGCGCGCCAGTTCTCATGAAGACATAGCACGTCCGCCCCTGCCTCGGCCATCTTCTCGACAGCCCGTGTCGTCGGGTAGTGCGTGAAGTTGTCCAAAAAATGGTACATGCGCAGCGGTGGCAGGTGACGCCTTGTCGGTGGCGGAGTGATGAGCCAGCCGATCTGGTTGCGGAGCTGCCACGGACGCTCGCCGCCCGATTTGTATTGAGGCGACTGAAAGTCCCAGCGTATGGTCGGCTCGCCGTTACACCACGTCACTGACGACGAACAGCCGTCGGTCTGGTGCGAGAGCGTCGAGTGGCCCTCGACAAAGAACTCCAGGTGCGCGGCGCATTCGCCGGGCGACCAGCACTCGAAAACCACGCTCGCGAGCAAGTCGCCCGCGAAGCTCCTGTCGGTGCCGCGCCCGAGAAAACGCTCCGAGCGGGATGGAAGAATGTCCTTGGCGTCGCCGGCGTTAGGCAACATCCTGTGAGTTACGCCCCACGAGACGTCCTTGTAGCGTCCGATGCGCGGTCTGATTTCATATGAAAACGACTCGATTTGCGGCGCATCGCAGCTTTCGCCGAAGAAAAAGAAATAGACGAACGCCGTGCCGTCGTTCCAGAACTCGTAGCGCAGGTCGAGACGGAAGTCCGGAATCTCCGAGCCTGATTCGTCACGCCACTCAAGCTGGTCGAGATTAACCCATAGTTTCTCGGGGAACCTGGTCGGTTCGGCAACCGTCTTTGGCCCGACGCACGGTACGGCCGTGCGGCCGTCGGAAAGCCTGCAGACAAGCCAGCCGGTGTCGCCGGCAATGATTTCATTGTCGTCGATTGTTACTGCCGTGGGGAAAACACCCCCGTCGTTCCATACGACGGAAACACGGTCTCCGTAAAAACTCAGATTACGCATGGGCTGGCTTTCTGAAATACTCATGCTGGTTGCGGCAGAAGGTGCAGAGCGGGTTGTCGCAGAGAAAAATATCCGGACGCTTATTGACGATCTCAACGACCGTGTCGTGATACCGATTGGCGTCGAGCGCAGTCATCGTGCCCAGGCCGAACGGCGCGGTGCGGAAAGGATATCGGGCGTCCGTTAGCGCCTTCCAGATCTTGGATTCACGACCGCTGTAGAAATCGCGGTGCCCCCCGACCTGCCTAGGAATCCAGCCCTGACGGTAGCGGCGATCCTTGTCGAAGTATCCAACCACGGCCGGTCCGAGGTACCAGAGGTTTTGCTCGGTCTCGATGTAGTGGAGGTAGGTGTTGCTTTCGACGCACTCGCCGAGGAACAGGATCTTCGCGTTCGCCGGGGCGAGGCGCGCCCAGACGCTGTTCTCACCGCACGGCGGGTCGAACGCTCCCTGTGCGGAAAGCCACTCCCTCGCCTTCGGACCGAAGCCGAGCATCGTGTGCGAGACATGCGTGTCTCGGACGCAGTTAGTCCGCTTTAGCGCGGCAATGCCGAGTGACCCGGTCCAAGTGTCGATGTTTTCAGCGTCGTAAGGTTGATATTCAAGATTGTAACATGGAATCCCCTCGAAGAAAAGGAACGAATTCGTGAAAGCAGGGAGGAAGAGGTTGCCTTCGGAACCAAGGTAGTCGAGAACTGTGTCGAGGATGTCGTCGGGAGTGCCGTCGACGAGTCCGGCGTCCGAGAGGAGGGCGTGGATGACCAGCGTGTCGCCGCGCTCGATTCCGGCCTGGCGCAGTCCTTCGCGGAACTCGGAGAGCGACAGCCGCCTCTTCGCCTGCAGATCGAGATAGCCGAGACGCTCGAGCTTGGCGAACTTCATTACGAGCGATTTGATCGCGCGCTCGGAGAGTGCCGTCTGCGACTCGATTTCCGCGATTTTGATGAGAGTGGCAAGTGATCTCTTCCCGTCGGAGAAGGCGATTGCCCATCCGATCGGGTCGTAGATCGTTGACATCGTTCTGTTCTTGTCTTCGGAGCGGACGAGGTCGTTCGGAAGACCGGCGGTAAGGCGTTGCGGGAAAATCGTCGAGGCGTAGTCGAACCATTTGCCGGGAACGACGGGATGGATAGTGTCGTCGGCGGGAGGGATCGAGGCGAGAAGTTTCGATGCGGCACCGTCGCAGCCGAGGTCGCGGAGCTCGGCTGCGAGAACGTCGGCGTAGCGGACGATGCGTTCGGCGTCCGTGACGTGCTGTCCGGGAACCTTCTTCGCGGCGAAGCCGATGAGACGCTCAAGGGCATAAGCGAGGTAGTCGTTTTCGTAGTCTTTGTGGTTCGTGAAGTTCAGTCGCTCCACCCAGTCGATCATCAGTTTGACGCAGTTCGCTAGCGCCTCGGGATCGATGCGGTCGATGTCGAGTGCGGAACTGTGGTGGAACTCGTTGCGGTCGTACTTGAGCCAGATTGCAGGCGCGCCGACGGTTGGATCGGAGAACGAACAGTCGTCCATGAACATGCCGAAAAAGTCGTAGATGAGCGTGTCCGGAATCTTGCCTTCGAGCGCGCGGAGCAGCGCGCCGATGACGAGGTTCCCGCCGAATACCTTTGCGTGGACGGCGGGATGCAGAATCGTTCTGCGGCCGGTCTTCTTGGCGATCGGCATGGCGTCGACGTTCCACGCGCCCCAGCACCTGGAAGGGTCGAGCTTTGAGATTAGTCCCGCGAAACCGTGGAACTCCTGCGCGAGAAGCACGCGGACGGTGTAGCGGCCGAGCCCCGCGCGGCTGGCGAAGTGCCGGGCCGTATTGAGAATGGAGATGACTCCGGAGTTGTTGTCGCCCGACATCGGCTCGTAGAGGTGCGCCATGAACCAAATCTCGCGGTCGGTCACGCCGGGGACGACACCGGTGAGCGCGGGCTCAGTCGATACGAAATTGTGTCCGTCGCACTCGGCTCGGACAACCAGCGCGCCGGGGCCCCTCTCGGCGGCCCGCTCAAGCGCCCGGCCTGCACGCGGCGTGACGGAGAAGCCGAGATACTCGCGGTCGTAGGCCGTGTGGTTCCAGTGGCCGCTCTCCGTGTCGCCGTTGACCCAGTAGACGAAATCGTCGCCGGCCGTTGTGTTGTAGGAGATTGTGCCGAAAGCACCGATGTCGAGCACGCGTCGCAGAATCGGGCCCATCGGACGCTCGTTCGCGGGAAGCAAAATCAGCGACTGATGCGGATCGGCTCCGGCGAGAAGCTGGCGGTAGGTCAGAACCTGAAAGAGTTCGCCGCCTTCCTTTGTCGCACGCGAGCCATGCACGACATGAAACGGGTGCCGCGCATAGTCCGCCACTACCGGGTCGTTGAAAGACACCCTCGACGACAGGATCTCGAGCTTCGCTTTTGTGACGTCCCATGCCATTGGCATGATCACGTCGAAGAACGTCGAACGGCCGTCGAGCGGAAGGTCGTAACGCTCGATGTGTTGGAGTCCGAACTCCTCCATCTTCCGCTGCACAAACGTGGCGGACGCGAGACGCGACGTGTGCGTCTGCGGTAGCTCGATCGCGGTCAACTCGCCGACCTGGGCGAGAAGCAAGTCTGGATCAGGATAATGATTCATGTGTATTCAATTAATGGGGCCACCCGCGAAGCGACGCTCTGTTGAACCGTTCATTTCTGGAATTCCGGATTTATGATCGTTCCGAGGTCCTTGATGCGTATTACGCCCGCGACATCCTTCATCGTGTTAGGATCCAGGGACTGACGGGTGAGCGTGATGTAGAGGCCGTTGACCTTGATCGGATACGTTATTGGCTTACCGCTCCAGCGGGCGCCGAGCGACTGGTTGAGATGCTCTTTCACGCCCTCTCCGTCGATCGGGAATCTGATGAAACGCCATCCGGTGAAGGCGACGAATGTTTCCGCGCCGAAATCGTGCCATTGCCCTTCGGAGCAATGCAGACGTCCCCCGGCGTCCTGTATCTCGAATCCGATTTTGCCCCAGCCGCCGTCGCCGTTCACCCACATGCCGATCTCGTCGGGCGTCCCTTCGATGGCGACCGGTCTTCTAAACTGAATCTTCGTGTACTCGGTCTCGAAGGCCCTGATTCCGCCCTCCTTAATGAGTTTGATCTCGACGCAGTGCCCGCGTTCCGAATCGGTCACCTGACTGAACTCGAATTTGCCTTGCTTGCGGTACATGTCACCGCCATCCAGATTGCGGACGCCGCCCATGATGCGGAACCCGTCGAGCTTGTCGAGCTTTTCGACGACCTTGAAATGTTTCGGCGGTTCGTTGGGGATGGTGCGGACGTGTTTGACGCGGGTCGCGGACGCGGACGCGACAAGGTAGCACGGTCCCGTTCCGACCCTGAGATCGAATTGGCCTGCGGTCCTCCTGGTATTTCTGCCGAGGAACTCGATCTGCTCGATATCCGAGCCGTCCGGGAACGCGAAAGCAAGAACCGCTTCGCGACCGGCACCCAGCAGGCATACGCGAATTTTCCGTCCCGGCGCTTGAACTCGAGCGCGTATGTCGTGTTCGCGCCGGTGTCGAGCGTCTTGGGGCCGACCTCCATCTGGTCAAGCGCGCGCGTCATGGCGGCGACGGCCGAGAAGAGCGGCTTCGGGTAGTGAAGTGAGTTGCGGGTGAGCAGGCCGCACGTGCCCCAGATGGTCTGCAGATAGCCGTTCGCGACGTCGGAGACCGCGCCCATGCCGACGTAGTCGTAGCCATAGCTGAGTCCGATTAGAGCGTCGCGGATTTTGTATTCGGCCTGTTTGCGCATGCCGAGCAGGCGCAGCGGGCGCGCGGTAAACTCGTAGCATCCCGTGACCGGTATGTCGTAGCCGAAATGCTTGGCGGTCGCCCCGGCGAACCAGGTGCCCTGCGTGCCGCCGCGCCAGAGACGTTCCGGAATGCAGCCCTGTCCCGGAGTCTCGATACCGATGTAGTCGACGAGTTTCGGATCGAGTCCGTTGCGGAAGAGCGTCGCCATCACGCCGCTCGACGACGTATTGTTGCCGAAAACAAGCTTGATGCCGGGATAGTGCTTGCGGAAGAACTTCGCAACGAATTCGGCGCGTTTCGTGATCTTTATGTCGCGCTCCGGGGTGGGGGACGGCGGCTCCTCGCCGAGCAGTTCCGGCGGCATGGAGTCGCCGTATGACTCGTGCAGCACCAGCGCCTGTTTGCAGTCCGGGAAAGCCTTGACGAGTGGCTCGTAGTGCTCCAGCAACTGCTGCTCCGCCTTTTCCGGGTCGTCGGCCCACGGCACGTCGTCGAAACGTTGGAACTGCGCCAACGTCATCTGGTTCTTCTCCGCGGCCTCGACCACGTTGGAGGCAGGCTTGTCGCCGCGGAATGCGAGTTTGAGAAGCGTCTTGCGGATTCCGGCCTTACGCAGCACGCCGAGGCAGAACTCCGGATCGGCGGAGCAGTGGTGCGGCCCCTGTACCCACCAGCTTCCGAACGGCGACTCCGCGCGCGACATTTTTCGCGTATCCGGACCCGTGATGGCAAACATGGCCTTGTGGGTAAGAAACGGCCATTCACCGTCTTCAGATAGCGTGAAGTCGATGTGGTAGTGCCCGATGTCCGCGA
>CAYPJN010000016.1:0-16494 GCA_964411055.1 uncultured Lentisphaerales bacterium
GTGTTGCCGACGATGAGCTTGACCTGCGGGAACCGCTCGCGGTAGAAGGCCCCAACCAGGTTGCCGAGACGGGCCTTGCGCTCGTTGGCCGTGCGCTGCGCATCGGTGAAGGTGGGCTCGATGCCGGCCAGTTCATCGGGCATCACGTTGGCATGGCTTTCATGGAAGATCAGGGCGTTGCTGCAACTGGGATAGCGGGCAAGCATGTTGGTGGTCTGGGTGTAGACGCGCGCGCGGGCCGCCTCGAAGTTGTCGAGGTCGGATAGACGGAAGTTCCAGCCCAGCGAGGCCAACGTCATCTTGTAGGGGGCCATCTCGGCCTCGGAGTAGTTGCGGGCCACCGTCCGCCGGAGTCCGGCTTTGAGGTGCAGTGGTCCGGCTTGGGCCAGGTCGCGTGTGGTCAGGTGGGCGCCGCCGAACCACCAGACGCTGTAGGGCGAGTCGAGGCCGGCCTCGCGGGTGTCGGGCGGCAGCAGGGCGAAGGCCGCTTCATGGGTGAGGATCGTGCGCTGTTGCGCGTCCCGGAGGGCGATGGTGATCCCGTAGTGGCCCACCTGCGGCTGCTTCAGGGAGATGGTCCGGACCGCGGAGGCTCCCGCCGCAAGATCCAGCGTCTGGCCGTCCTGCTGCACCTGCCGGCCGTCGATGTCGGTCACCTGCCAGTCGATCCGGTAGGTCCCGGCCTCGCGCGCCGTGACCGTCGCCTCCAGTTCCGGAACCTCGTCGCCGTGGAACACATTGCCGGGCTGACGCTGGGTCAGGCGCAGTCCTGCGGGGGCGCGTTCGAGGGTGACGCCGAAGATATGGGCCGCACTGCGGTCGTCAGTGGGAATGCGCCGGCCGTCCCATTGCGCGGAGATCTTCCCGCGGCGACCGAGAAACTCGAAGTCGAGATAGGGCCCGATCTTCAGTTCGGCAGCCGGATCCTGTCCCGTTTCCGCCAGCAGCTCGAGCATTTCGCCCAGGGGCATCGCGACCTCGGCCAGATAGAGCGGCCAGGTCTGCGGGACGTTGTTGGTGGTCACCTGCACCTGGCCGACCTGGCGGATGTGGGGCGGCAGCGCTACCGGTTCGCGCGGCAGGATCAACTCGCCGTCGGCGAAGGCCAGCGCGCGCCCGACGATCGACTGCCCGGCAAAGCGCGTCAGGCGCACCGTGAGGTAGGGGTCGCGCGCGGGGTCGGGATCGACGGCGAAGAGCACCCAGGCGCGCCAGTAATCGGCCTGGGGCACGGTCAGCATCTGCGATTCGGGCATGTTGTCGAAGGCCGACCGCGAGAGGTACTCGTGGCATTCGAGCGCCCAGGAGCCCTTCATCTGGCGGACCTTCGCGATGTCTCCCGCGTGGGCGCCGTCGGCGACGAGCATCGGGATGCCACCGACCTGCTGGAAACCGGGCTTCAGCGAGAGGGTGGCCGTCTTCAGCACACCCGGTTGTGCGACGGCGGCGAAATTGAGCGGCAGGTAACGCGGGTCATGGGGCGGTGGAGGCACGGCGATGGCGCGTGCCTCGCCGGCCGGCGGCAGAATGAAGCGCAGCGTGGTCAGCGAGTTGCTGGCGTCGAGACGGCCCGCGTAGCGGTCGTCGATGTAGCAGAGGGTGCCGTCCGGCGTGACGCGCGCCTCGAACTTGACGAATACCTCCGTGGCACCAGGCCGCGCGCGCCAGTCGGCTAGGCGCTCGAGTTGCTGCTTGTCGGTGTAGCGCCGTGCGCGGGGACGGATGTAGTAGTTGACGCGCAGCGCGTCGAAACGCAGAGTCGAATTGGTCAGAATCAGATCGATGCTCTTGCGCGGCGCCGTGGGATCAGGCACCTTGACGGTTTCGTCGCCCACGCTGACACGGATGGTCTGCTTGCGTCCCTCCGCGAAGTCGAGTTCGATGCGGGCGGGGCTGGGCTCGCCGAGACGGAACTCGGCGCCGAGCGACTCCCCGCCGGGCGTCCGCTGGAACTCGAAAGGCTCGGCCCGCGCCCAGGCACCCAGGAACGTCACCAAACACAGGCATAGGAACTTCAAGCGTTCTTGCATCATGTGCCTCGTTTCAGATTCGTAATTAATGTTATTCTTCCCTCCCCCGGAACGCAAGTGGAATGCGCGTGTCTCCACAAGGTGTTCGGTTAGCCGCGGGGAGTGCGAGAAAGGCGCATGGGGAGTCGATGGCCTTGCGTCCGGGTTACCAGTTAAAATGCCTTCATTTTTACTTTTTTGGGCGCCTTGCCGATATGGGTTCAGGGTTCAGCGGAAAAACTTCTTGTCGCTTGTCGAACAAGATGGCGGATATTCAGAAAGGTAGGGCGAGCTGTCCCCAGCGAGCCGCAGAATTGAAACAACGCACACCCCCGCGCGCGGCTCGCTGGGGACAGCTCGCCCTACCTGTTTGGACACTTGAGCTTCTCCATCGATATTCATGCTCTTCCCTCGCCCCGTGGCTAACCGCACACCATACAAGTTGCTTTGTGCCATGCAGCATACCGTGTAATATCATGTTCTCAAACAATAAGCTTCTGGGTGAGAAAATGGAGAAAGTGCACAGAATCTGCGCAATCATGGCGGCGCTGGCATCCACCCTCGCGGCGGGCGCCGCCGCGGCGGAGCCGTTCCGCATCGCGCCGCTGAAGCTCTACCGCACGGCGGACGGCGCCGAACATGACATCCAGTTCACGGATGCCAAGGGCGGCAAATTGGCGCTAGGATCGTACCCGCGTTCGGTCTATGCGATGCCGCCATACGACGCCGTGTGGTCCGATGTGGCGCTTGTCGAGGTCGACACCGGCAAGACGCTCACCGAGATTCCGCCCTCGTTCTGGAACGAGTTCAGCCTGCCCGCAACGAACAACGGCACGAATGTGACGGTCAAGCCCTACGGATATGCGCTGAGCATCCCCGTGCCAGTTTCGCTGGCGCTCGAGCATAAGAAGAACTCCGAAGCCGGCGAGCCGCCGCGCCACCTCGGCTATGCGCCCCCGTCCCAGATCTTTTACGACGAATACGGCTGCCAGGTCGACTCCTGGGGGAACGCCCATACCAACGCGGCCTATTTCCGCGTCTTCTGCTCCTACGGCCCGCACAACAACATCTGGCTCGCCCCGCGCAAAAGCTGGCACTCCGGTGGCGGCAGGCGAGCGGATGTGGTGCCGCCCGTTCCTTCCGCCTTCACCGCGCACCCCGGCGAGATCGTGATCCCCGGGGAGGCCGACCTGAGGGAGCGGTTCGCGGCGCTGGAACTGGCGCGGGTCGTTCGTCTGATCACCGGCAAGTCGCTGGCGGTCCTGCGCGAACCGTCGGGAAAGGCGGAGTTCACCGTCTTCATCGGCACCACCTTCGCAAAGGGGCGCTATGATGCCGATATCGATGCGCTCGGAAAGTCGGGTGGCTACGCCCTGCGCCGGGAGGGAGATAAAGTCTACGCCTTCGGCGCGGACAGCCGCGGCACGCTCTATGCAATGGTCCGTCTGATCGAGGCCAACACCGACTTCACCTGGTTCCGCCCGGATGTCCGCTGGGGGTACGCCTTCACCTCGCGCGAGGCGATCGACTTCCGCAATGCCGATGAGCGCTCGGTACCGGCCTTCAGGGAGCGCACCTGGTCGGGCCCCGGCGGCAACAGCTATTTCAACGAGCATCTGTTCATGCTGCATAACTACTCCGGCAAAATGTACACATGCCGCAAGGGGGTTTTCACGCCCGACAACTACAGCGCGAAGATGCTCGGCCACATCGGCGGCATCGGCGGCAACTACATGGAACTGCCGATGTCGATCGAGGAAAAGGAGAAGTATTTCCCAATGATCAACGGCATCCGCAACACGCGGAGCCGCCACGGCCAGCCCTGCTACACAAACCCCGATGTCATCCGGCTCACCCGGCAGGCGGTACGCGAAATCCTCGAAAATTCACCCGAGGAGCTCGATGCCTTCACCTTCGACTATTCTGACTCGTGGGCATGCTGCGAATGCGACGAGTGCATGAAGCCGATCAGGCTGCCGGACGGACGCGTGCTCGTGGCGAAGTCGATTGTGCCGCAGGAAGATCCGTGGTTCCGCTCGACCCGCACCTACATGGTGGCCAACGAGGTCGCCGAGGAGGTCGAAAAGCACCGTCCCGACCTCACCACCCGTTTCCTGGCCTACATCTACACCGCCGCAAACCCGGAAGTGCGGCTCCATCCCAAGCTGAACATCATCTTCGCCTCGTACGACACGGCGTCGATGCGCTTCCCGCTGAACGTCCAGACCAACCAAGCTTACTACGCGCCCGAGAGCTGGGCCTATCGCTTCAAGCGCTGGATCGACGAGGCCGGCACCCGCATGGGCATGTATGAGTACTTCTTCACGGCCTCGCCGGGGATGTTCGCCGAGGCCGCCGCCGCCAACATGCGCGACATGGCGGCGGTCGAAGCCCACCGCTTCCACAGCCAGACCCAGCCCGACAACGACCATAAGAGCTACGAGGCCTTCGGGGTCAATGCCCACATGTGGGACGTCAACGCAATGGATCAATGGATGATTTCGCGGCTGATGTGGAACCCCGGACAGGATGTTGCCGATCTGCGCGCCGACTTCCTCAGGCGTGTCTACCGAGAGGGTGCCGACGACATGGCCGAGTACTACCGCCTTTTTGGCAGGAAATGGTTCGACCCGGCATACGACGCCTGGTTCAACTGCCACACTGCCGCCGGCAAGGCCTACACCGACTTCATCATCCGCCCGGGCATCGAGCGGCGACTGTACGACTGCATCGATCGCGCCCTTGCCAAGACCACGATGCCCGCGGCCCGCGTCCATCTGCGGCGCAAGGCCTATGCGCTCCGCCTGATGAAGGAGTCGACCGGCCGCGAGGACGTGCCGTCGGTCGCCGAACTCGGCGGCGAATGGCGCGACGCCGGTAGTCCGCATTGGAACCGCGCACTGACGCTCGGCTCGTTCAGGGATCCGCTGGCGGTGAACCAGGCCTCGAACGAGGCACCGGTCCGGGCATCGGTCAGCCTCGCCTGTGACGCACGCAATCTTTACTTCCGCATCGAGTCCGACGCTGAGACGTTGCCGTTGGCGGACGGCACCAACGAGGTACCGCAGGATCTGTCGGGAGATATTTTTCAACTCCATTTTCTGTACAACAATGGCGACGACCGCCAGTTTGTGATCGGCGCCAACGGGCGCGTCACCGACATGCAGAACTTCGACTGGCGATGGAACTCGGGCTGGGAGACGCAAACGGGTAGAGTCGGAACCAACCTTGTGACCACCGGACGGATCCCGATGGGGGCCATCCGGGCCAGGGTGGACGCCGACCTCCGGCTGCTAATCCTGCGCACCGACAACCGGACCGGGAGGATGTATGCCGCCCGTGGCAAGAGCGGCGGCACCCGCATCCCGACGCCGGGTCACGGAAATGCCTACACCACCCTCAATGTCGGGCAGGAGTCGGTGCTGCAGCCAATTCCCGCCGCCAGTTCGCCCGAGCCCGACAAGACCATGAGCAACCTGGCAGCCGAGACCTTCAGGATCGAGCCCGGCCGGGCCTACGCCGTGACCTTCACTGCCAGAACATCGCGGATCCACCTACCGAACACACCGGGTTTCATGAAGGATGGCGCAGTGCGCAACAGCCAGTTCTTCTGGCACTGGAGGCGCGTCTATCGTGATGCCGGGGGGCAGGCGCGCGGCACGGAGGGTGGACCGAACATGCAGGTGAATTCCCTTGAAAAACGGTCGTACACCGATATCTTCGTGGCACCGGCCGCGGCCGCCGAGGTCGTTTATGAATTCCTGCCGCCGCAGCCCGAGTTCCCCGCCGTGCTCGAGACGTCGGACTTCGCCATCGCGCCCTACGACATGGCGGGCTCGCTTATCCCCAACTGGGACTTCGCGTCGGGCGACACGCGCTCGTCCTGGGACAGCGCCTTCCTCGGCACCGCCATGCGCGAATTTGACGGCAAGCGCGTCTACGATTCGGGCTACGGAAGTTTCAGCGCCCCGTTCGCGCTGAACGGCGGCAAAAGCTACGTGCTCGAGGGGCGCCGCGCGATCTACGGCGGCTATTGCGCCGTCCAGGTGATCTTCACCGACAGCGACGGCAAGACCATCAAGACGGCCTCGATGCCGCAGGAGAAGGCCGGAAGCGACTTCAGTTTCACATTCATCGCGCCGGAAGGGAGCGTCAGCGGGACGCTCCGCATCTACAACTCCTTCGTCGAGTGGATCAAGCTGCGGGATACCGGAAAATAATGGCAAAAGTCATGACAAGTTCACGTACCCCCGCCGCCGCGGGTAGTTCCTGGATCCTGCGGGACAGTCGTCCCGGGATCACCATCGTCGTCGCCGCCGATGCAACGGCGCCGGAACGCTACGCCGCCACGGAATTGCGCAACTACCTCAACCGCATGGGCTCGGCCAGCGTGCCGCTGGCCGACGCCGCGGCCGGGGAACCGGTGATCGCCATCGGCGCGGCGGCCGCGGCGCTCGGGCTGCGCGCCGGCGACGCGCTGGGCGAGGATGGCTTCACCCTGCGGACGGTCGGCGACAGCCTGGGGATCGTTGGCGGCGCGCGCGGCGTGATCTATGGCGTCTACGAGTTGCTGGAGTGCCTCGGCTGCCGCTTCTTCACGCCGCTGGCGGAGCAGATACCCTCGGTGGCCGATCTGCCGCTGCCGCCGCTCGACGTCACCCAGGTGCCCGTCCTCGAATACCGGTTCCACAACTATACCGACCCGACGCGCCACCGCCGTTTCGCGGTCAAATGCCGCCTGAACGGCGGTGCCTTCGAAGACCGCTACGGCGGTGGCATCACCTATGTCTGGTTCGTCCACTCGTTCCAGCCGCAAATCCTCAACCCGGCCGAGTGGTTCGACACGCACCCCGAGTATTTCTCCGAGGTGGCCGGCAAGCGCGTGCGCGAATACACCCAGCTCTGCCTGACGAATCCCGACGTGCTGCGCATCGCCATCGAGAAGGTGCGGGCGGCGCTGCGCGCCCATCCCGAGTGCCGTATCCTGTCGCTATCGCAGAACGACTGGGGCAACCCCTGCACGTGCCCCAACTGCGCGCGGATCGATGCCGAGGAGGGCAGTCACGCCGGCTCCCTGATACGCTTCGTCAACCAGGTTGCCGAGGCGATCGAACCCGAGTTCCCCAAGGTCGTGATCGACACGCTCGCCTACCAGTACAGCCGCCCCGCGCCGCGCCTGACGCGCCCGCGGCGCAACGTCTGCGTCCGCCTCTGCACCATCGAAGCCTGCTTCGCCCATCCGCTGGCGACCTGCGACGACCCGGCGCGGCGGGTGAAACGCCCCGACGGGTCCGCCAGCAGCTTCATCCGCGACCTGGAGGCGTGGTCCCGCGTCTGCGACAGGCTCTACATCTGGGACTACACCACCTGTTTCGCGCACTACCCCTCGCCGCACCCCAACTGGAACGTGCTCCAGCCCAACATGCGCAGCTTCGTGAAAAACCACGTCAAGGGGGTCTTCGAGCAGGCGTGCGGCGCCATCGGCGGCGGCACCGATCTCAACGAACTGCGCGCCTACGTGATCGCCAAACTGCTGTGGGATGCCGACTGCGACGTGCAGCGGCATATTACCGAGTTCACCGACTTCTACTACGGCGCGGCGGCGCCGGCGATCCGCGCCTACATCCGCGCGCTGACCGACAAGGTGGAGCGGGACAACATCCACGTCGGCTTCAACGACGCCGTCTTCCCCGCCCACCTGAGCGTCGAGATGCTCGACCGCTACGACGCGCTCTTCGACGATGCCGAACGGGCCGTGGCGGGCGATCCGATCCGCGCCATGCGCGTCGCGCGGGCGCGCCTCTCGCTGCGCTGGGTGCGCCTCAAGGGCGACGCCATGCTCCGCGGCAAGCAGGATCCCGCAGCGATCAACCGCTTCTTCGAGGACTGGCGGGCGCACGGGTTGACACGCATCGACGAGTGGGTCTCGGCGGAGACCACCCATCGCGCCCTGATCGAAAACCGCTGGCGCGGCACCGAGTACTACCGCCTCTGGTTCGACGAAGGCCCGGAGAAATTGTAGGCCGCGCGCGCCTGCCCGGCGCACTAGACCAGCGCGCGCCAGAGGTCGATGTTCTCGAGCTTCTGGCGGATCGCGTTGGTGAAGTTGGCAGCCGTCGCGCCGTCCACGATGCGGTGGTCGGCGGATAGCGTCATCTTCATGACCGAGCGGATCGCCACCTTGCCGTCCACAACCATCGCCTGTTGGCGGGCGCTGGAGACGGCCAGGATCGCGGCCTCGCCGGGATTGATGATCGCGCTGAAGTTCTCGACGTTCATCATTCCCATGTTCGAGACAGTGAAACTGCTGCCGGTCATCTCGTCGGGCGTCAGCTTGCCGTCGCGCGCCTTGACCGCCAAAGCCTTGGCCTGGTCGCGCAGTTCGGCGAGCGTCAGGAGCTGCGCCGCCCGGACGACCGGCACGAGCAGGCCGTTGTTGACGCTGACCGCCACGCCGAGGTCGACATCGCCGCGCCAGGTCACTTCGCGTCCGTTGGTCACGCTGTTGACGACCGGGAACTCATCGAGCGACAGCACGACGGCTTCGAGAATGAAGTCGTTGACGCTGTAGTTCACGCCGCGGGCCTTGAGGTCGGCACGCAATTCCATCAGCCCCGTCATGTCGGCCGCGACGGTGACATAGAAGTGGGGGATGGTCTGCTTGCTCTCGACAAGGCGCTTGGCGATCACCTGGCGCATGCGCGACATTGCGACCGGCTTGCGGCGGATGGCGCGCTCGATGTCGGCGATCATCAGGCGGCCGCCGTCGCCCGTGCCGCGCACCGTGAGCACGTCCACGCCCTGCTCCTGCGCGAGGCGCTTGGCGGCCGGCGTGATGCGGAGGGCGTCGTAGCCCCGGGCCACGAGATAGGCGCGGACGTCCTTCTCGACAATGCGTCCGCCGGGACCGCTGCCCTTGATGCCGTCGGGGGCGATGGCGCAGTCGCGGGCCAGCGCCTTGGCGCGTGGCGAGATCACCAGCCGCGCGGCTGCGGCCGGCGCGGACGGCACGGCCGGGGTCAGGGTTCGGGGTTCAGGGGCCGGGGTTGCCGTGGTTTGTCCGGCCTTAGCATCGGAAGGGAGAACGCTGAACGCTGAACGCTGAACATTTAACGTTGAAGTCTGGCCCCCTTCGACTTGGACGTTGGGAGTTGGGCGTTGCGCGTTGAGCGTTTCGGCTTTCGGAGCCGGGGCCTCGGCCTTCGGGGCGGCGGCGGGCGGCGGCGGGGCATCGGGCGCCTTCTCGCCCTTTTCACCGATGTAGCCGACAACGGTGTTGACCGGCACGGTGACGCCTTCGCGGACGATGATCTTGATCAGCGTGCCCTCGAAGAAGCTCTCGACCTCGAGATTGGCCTTGTCGGTCTCGATCTCGAAGAGGATGTCGCCCTTGGCGATCGCATCCCCCTCCTGCTTCACCCACTTGACGATGGCGCCCTCCTCCATCGTCTGTCCCAGCTTCGGGAAGATGACCGTCTGCGCCATCAGAGGACCTCCTTGCAGGCGGCGACGATGTCGCCGGCATTGGGCAAGAACGCCTTTTCGAGCACGTAGGCCTGCGGCGCGATGCCGTCCTTGGCGCCGACGCGCAGCACGGGGGCGTCGAGGAAGTCGAAGGCCTCGGCCATGATGCGCGAGGCGATCTCGCCGGTGAAGCTGCCGATGCTGACGGCCTGGCTGACGACGACGCAGCGGCCCGTCTTGCGGACCGAGGCGAGGACGGTCGCCATGTCGAGCGGCACGAGCGAGCGCAGGTCGATCACCTCGGCCGAGCGCCCCTCGGCGGCCAGCGTCTCGGCGGCCTTGAGGCAGTCGTGCAGGGCCGGGCCCCAGGTGACGATCGTCAAGTCGGTGCCGGCGCGCTTGACGTCGGCCACGCCGAGCGGCGTCAGGACCTCGCCCTCGGGCACCGCGCCCTTCATGTTGTAGAGTAGCTGCGACTCGACGAAGAGGATCGGGTTGTTGTCGCGGATGGCGGACTTCAGCATGCCCTTGGCGTCGGCCGGCGTGGCGGGATAGACGACGTAAAGGCCGGGGATGTGGGCGAACATCGACTCGAGCGTCTGCGAGTGCTGCCCGCCGTAGCCCTTGCCGCCGCCGACGCTGGCGCGGATGACGAGCGGCACCTCGACGGTCGCGCCCGACATGTAGTGCCACTTGCCGGCCTGGTTGGCGATCTGGTCGGAGGCCATCAGGGCGAAGTCCATGTACATCAGTTCGACTACGGGGCGCATGCCGGTCATCGAGGCGCCGACGGCGGTGCCGCAGATGGCGGCCTCGGAGATCGGCGAGTTGAAGACGCGCTGGCGCCCGAAGGCGTCGATGATTCCCTTTGTTACCTTGAAGGCGCCACCGTACTCGGCGATATCCTCGCCGTAGAGGACGACGCGGTTGTCGCGCTGCATCTCCTCGATGAGCGCCTCCTTGATCGCGTCCTTGTAGGTGAGCTGGCCGTCGGCGCGCTTGATGGGCGGGAGATCGCCCAGCAGTTCGATCTTCGCGGCCGCCTCGGGAACCTCCGCGGCGGTCGTGTCGGT
Organism: uncultured Lentisphaerales bacterium; assembly: GCA_964411055.1. GTDB lineage: Bacteria > Verrucomicrobiota > Kiritimatiellia > RFP12 > JAAYLN01 > JAAYLN01. The sequence continues at coordinate 10,547 of CAYPJN010000016.1, forward strand.
GTACATGTACTTGATCACGTCGCGCGGATCGGGATCGGCGGCGGCGGCGGCGCGGGCCGCGGCGCGGGCGTTGCGGTCGGCGACACGCGCCTTGAGGGCGGCGAGCTTCTTGGCCGTGATGGCGCCGGCGTCGAGCAACTGCTGCTCGAAGGTGGCGAGGGGATCGAGCGCCTTCCAGGCGGACTCCTCGTCCTTCGTGCGGTATTCGTTGCGCGGGTCGCTGAGCGAGTGGCCGTAGTAGCGGTAGGTGTTGAACTCGATCAGGACGGGGCCCTCGCCCTTGCGGCACTTGTCGGCGGCGCGGCGCATGGCGTCGAGGCAGGCCAGCAGGTCCATGCCGTTGACGACCTCGGCGTTGAGGTTGTTGTCGGCGAAGCCGGCGGCGCGGCGCGCCATCTGCCCGATGCCGGTGACCTCGCGGTCGGCGCGGCCTGTCATGCCGTAGTGGTTGTTGATCAGGGCGTAGACGATCGGGAGGCCGAAGCCGTGCTCGCCGGCATAGTCGGGATCGGTAAACTGCCCCATGGCGGCCCAGTTGAGCGATTCCATCACCACGCCGTTGTTGTAGGCGCCGTCGCCGGCGAAGCAGCAGGTAACCTTGCCGTTGCCGAAGTAGCGCGCGCTCATGGCGGCGCCGGTGGCGATCGGCACGCCGCCGCCGACGATGGCGTTGGCGCCGAGGTGGCCGACGCGGAAGTCTGCTATGTGCATGCCGCCGCCGCGGCCCTTGCAGTAGCCGTCCTCCTTGCCGAAGAGCTCGGCGATGGCGCGGTAGACGTGGTCGTCCAGGCCGGCCTCGACGAGTTCCTTGCGCTTCTCGCTGGCGACCCAGGGGAGGCGCGCGCGAAGTTCCTCGACGCTCATGCCGCGGATGGCGGCGCACCCCTTGGCCAGCGAGTCGCCGTGGCCGCGGTGGGTCGATGTGATGTTGTCGTCGTAGCGCATGCCGGCGCAGCAGCCGACCGCCGTGGCCTCCTGACCGATCGAGACGTGGGTCGGGCCGCGGTAGTCGTAGCCCGCGCAGGAGGGATAGGCGCCCGTGCGCAGCTTGACGATCATCTCCTCGAACTCGCGGATCGTCAGCATGTCCTCGTAGAGTTCCACGGCCTGCTGCGCGGTGAGGTTGCCCGCCGCGATCTCGTCCTTGAGCGTCTTCTTGTAGGCGTAGGCGGGAATCTTGCCGCAGTTGATCGTCTGCGGCTTGAACGAGGGTTGCAGTGTGCTGAAGTAGGTGGTGTTGCTCATGGTGCTCCTGGTTGTCGTGTGAAAGAATCTCCGGTACGCCGGGCGGCGGTCAGGTGGTCAGCACGGTGACGCCGGCCTGGCGAAAAGCCTCGAGTTGGGCGGCCGGGGCGGCCGTGTCGGTGATCAGATGCGAGAGGGAGGCGATCTCCCCGAAGCGGACGAAGCTCGTCCGGCCGAACTTGCTGCTGTCGGCCAGCAGGGCGACCTGCCGGGCGCGCGAGATGGCCAGCTCCTTGGTGAAGGCCTCGTTGGGGTCGGTGGTCGTCAGGCCGGCCTCGGCGGAGAGGCCGATCGTGCCCATGAAGGCCCAGTCGAGTTGAACGCGTTCGAGAACCGGCCGCGAGAGGGGGCCGACGAAGGTCTGGCTGAGCCGGCGGCACTCGCCGCCGGTGAGGATCATGCGCGGCCCGCTGCCACTGAGGAGCTGGGCGACGCGCAGGGAGTTGGTCACCACGGTGAGGCGCGTCAGGGGGAGCAGCAGATGGGCGAGGGTCAGGATGGTGCTGCCGCCATCCAGAAAGACGGTGTCGGCGGGACCGATCAGGTTGAAGGCGGCCGCGGCGATCGCCTGCTTCTCGGCCGCGGCGATGGCCGTCTTGTCGTCGAAGAGCGGCTCGTCGGCATTCCGCTCCAGTTCCGTCGCCCCGCCATGCACGCGCCGGAGGCGTCCCTGCTGCTCGAGTTCGAGCAGATCGCGGCGTACCGTGGCCGGCGAGACCTGGAGCCACTCGGCCAGTTCATCGACGCGCACGACATGCTGCGCCTGCAGGCGCGCGCGGATGCGCTCCTGTCGCTCGACCGCCAGATTGGAATTGGAGGGCTCGCCGTTCATTTATGTTCACAATGAATCAGAAACGTGCACATTATTGCATAATCACGCAGAACGTGCAAGCCGAAACATGATTGCCGCGGATCGCCGCGGAACTCGGCGCCGATGGAGGAGCTACGGATGGCGCGGATGGGGAGGATTATTGAGAAGCTACGGATTTCGCGGATGGCGCGGATGGTGGCAGAGAAAGGTGCGTCAGGCATTCCTGCCTGCCGCATCGCCAGATCCGCTCCTCTGCCGTAATCGTCGCCGTAATCGTCGACCGGATACAATCGTCCTCGTCCTCGGTTCTCCTCCTTTTTGAATGCTTCCAGCAAGAGTGGGGCCGGACCTCCGGGACGGCCAGCCCAGGCTCAGAGGTTCGCGGGCCAGAACGTCCCGCGCCACTGTTTCCTCGTCATCGTAATCTTAATGATATTGGCGGAGGGGGAGGGATTCGAACCCCCGGTACCCGTAAGGGCACGCATGATTTCGAGTCATGTGCATTCAACCAGGCTCTGCCACCCCTCCGCGGGTGACGGAAGCCATCCGGGGCCGCCATGCGGCGAACCGGGGTCTCCGTAGAAGATGGCGTAATATAGGGGAAAGGCCGCCGGAAGGCAAGCGGTTATCGTGACGTGGGAGGCGAGCGGGAGGCGAGGGAGGCGAGGTGTAAAACGAGATGCGTGAGGCGTGACACGGCACCGACGCCGGTGCCACCGTTCGTCTGTTTCGCGTTAATGGCGAACGCGCCGCCTTCCGCATTAAAGAGATTCCGTCACAGTTCATGTGTCCCGGAATATGGTTGCACACAGGCCGGAATACGGTATGCTTGTTTCTCATCGACAGGGAGCATCCGCCCGCGCGGGCACGGGGCGCTGGGCGGCGCGGCGGTGGTTATTTTTTCATAGGGCTGTAGGCTTCAGGCAAGCGGCCTTTTGGTTGATTTATTCCCTCGCCCGTGGGCAAGTCTAAGGGATCCCTCGCCCGTGGGCAAGTCTAAGGGACACTAGCGAAAAACATGAGCAAGTATTCCGTTCCGCATATTACGTCCGTCGCCGTCACGGACTCCTACCTTGCGCCGCGCATCGCGGCCAACCACACCGCCACGATTCCGGCGTCCCTGAAATTCTCGTACGACACCGGACGCATCGACGCCTTCAAGCTGACGTGGAAGAAAGGCGACCTGAAGGAACCGCATGTATTTTGGGACTCCGACGTTGCGAAGGTCGTCGAGGGAATGTGCTACGACCTCGTTCTTCATCCGGAGGACAAGGCCCTCGCGGACGAGTTGGACAGGCTCGTCTCGCTCATCGTCTCCGCCCAGCAACCGGACGGCTATCTCAACACGCATTTTACGGTCGTCGCTCCCGAAGACCGCTGGAAACACCTCGCATGGGCCCATGAGCTCTACTGCGCCGGGCACCTCACGGAGGCCGCCATTGCTCACTTCCACGCCACCGGCAAACGCAATTTCCTCGACTGCATGTGCCGCTACTGCGACTACATCGACTCCGTCTTCGGCCGCGGCAAGGGCAAGAAGCGCGGCTATCCCGGCCATGAGGAGCTGGAGCTCGCGCTCTGCAAGCTTGCCGAGGTCACCGGCAGAAAGAAGTATTTCAAACTCGCCCAGTACTTCATCGAGGCGCGCGGCAGCAAGCCGAACTACTTTGTCGAGGTGGAGGGCGAGAACGCGGAGTGGCAGACGACGCTACAGAACGACGTTCCGGTCCGCGAGCGCCACGAGGCGGCGGGACACGCCGTCAGGATGATGTACCTGGCCTGCGGCATGGCCGACATCGCCGACAAGACCGGCGACGCCGAACTTCTCGGTCGGTGCAGCGAGATCTTCGAGAGCGTCTCAAGACGCCGTTGCTCCGTCACGGGCGGCATCGGCGCGACGCGCAACGGCGAGGCTTTCGACCGCGACTACAAACTTGTCAACCTCGACGCCTACAACGAGAGCTGCGGCGCGATGGGACTTGTCTGGTTCCTGCAGCGCATGCACAACATCACCGGCGAGGGCCGTTTCATGGACCTCCTCGAGCGCGTCCTATACAACGCCACGCTGTCCGGCATCTCCATCTCCGGCGACCACTTCTTCTATCAGAACCCGCTCCGTTCCAGCGTCGACTCGCCATACCACCGCGAGCGTGTTGAATGGTTCGGATGCTCGTGCTGTCCGACCAACTACTGCCGCTTCCTGCCGCAGATCGGTCAGTTCATCTGGTCCGAGAACGACGCCGAAGTCCGCCTCAACATTCCCGCGCCCTCCGAGATCAAGTCCGGTGCGCGTCACATCCGCGTTACAGGCGGCTATCCGTTCGCCGGCGACGTCCGGGCCGAAATTCTCGCGGAAGGCGATTTCGCGTTCTCACTCCGCATTCCCGGCTGGTGCCGCAAATTCGCCGTCGCGAGAAACGGCAGGAAGGTCGCTGCGAAGCCGGCCGACGGTTATGTCACGCTCGCCGGGCTCTGGAAGGAGGGCGATGTCGTTGACCTGGCCCTCGATATGCCGGTGCAGACGCTGCGCGCACACGCGGCGGTCGACGACGACGCGGGCAAGATCGCCCTTGCCCGCGGTCCGCTCGTCTATGCGTTCGAGAGCGTCGACAACGGCGACCGTCTCCACAACCTCATCGTTCCCGCCGACCAGGAGTTCAAACTCGGCATCGTTCAAAAACTCCCCGACTGGGCCGTGACGCTCTCGGGCGACGCCTTTGTCGCGGCGCGTCCCGGCGACGACCTATACTCGATCGCCGCGCCGAAGCTCAGAAAGTGCCGATTTACCGCGATACCTTACGCCCTTTGGCAGAATCGCGGTTCCGGCGAGATGACTGTCTGGGTGCGTGAGCTTATGAAATAACGAGGGGCAAACCGTGTGCATTCCGCGCTGCATCCTGATATAGTGTTGCCCAAACAGGAGACCATGTTATGGAATTCGATTCTCCTCCCCCTCCCCCAGTGCCTCCGCGCCGCGCGGCCCGCGGGCGCGCCGCCGCCCGCCCTGCAGCGGACGTCGGCGGCTGGATGATCCTGCTCGGCGTGCTCACCTTCCTGGCCGTCTGCTGGGTCTGGTTCTTCTGGCGCGTCGAGCCGGGCAACGGCGAGATCGCCGTGCTGATCAAGAAGACCGGCAGGAACCTGCCGCCGGGCGAGATCATCGCGCCCTCCCCGGAATACAAGGGCATTCAGCTCGACGTCAAGCCCGAGGGACGCTTCTTCTACAACCCCTACACGTGGAGCTGGAAGATCATCCGGGCCACCGACATCCCCGCCGGCAAGTTCGGCGTGCTGGCGCGGAAGTACGGGCGCGACCTGCCGGGCGGACAGATCATCGCCCCCGACGCGCTGCACAAGGGCATCGTCCGCGAGGTGCTGGGCACCGGCCGGCACCGCATCAACCCCTATGCCTATGAGGTGCGCATCTTCGACGACATCAAGATCGCCCCGGGACACGTCGGCGTGGTCGTCTCGCTCTTCGGCGACGACATTCTTTACAGCGGCTCGTCCGCCGGCACGAACACCACCGCGCGCGCCAAAGACAAGGGCTTCCTGGCTGCCGCGGACGCCAAGGGCGTGCGGCGCGAGGTGCTCAAGGAGGGCACGCACCGCCTGAATCCCTATCTCTACGCCGTCTCCATAGTCAACATCCAGAGTCAGCGCTTCGAGTTCAGCGGCGACGACGCCATCATGTTCCTGACGCTCGACGGCTTCCCGGTCACGGTCGAGGGGACGCTCGAGTTCAACCTGAACGTAGACCAGGTGGCCCTCCTGACGCACGAGGTCGGCGACATGGACGACGTCAAGCAGAAGCTGATTTTCCCGAGCGCGCACGGTTTCTTCCGCATCGAGGGCAGCAAGAAGCTGGCGACCGACTTCATCGTCGGCGAGT
>CAYPJN010000017.1:0-15979 GCA_964411055.1 uncultured Lentisphaerales bacterium
CGCTGCGTGACGATCGACTTCCTGTGCGGGTGGTAGTACTCGATGGGGTCCTCGATGGTCACGATGTGGCAGTCGCGCTGCTCGTTGACGATGTTGAGCATGCTCGCGAGCGTCGTGGTCTTGCCGGAGCCGGTCGGCCCCGTGACCAGCACCAGTCCGCGCGGGCGGAAAAGCAGCTCGTTGACCTGCTCGGGCAGGCCGATCTGCTTGAGCGTCAGTAGCTTGCTGGGAATCTGGCGCAGCACGATGCCGACGTTGCCGCGCTCCCGGAAGACGCTGACACGGAAGCGCGCCTTGTCGCCGAAGCCGAAGCCGAAGTCGGCCCCGCCGACCTCGCGCAGCCCCTGCTGGCTGACCGGCGAGGCAATGCTCTTCATCAGACGCTCGGTATCGTCGCTGTCGAGCACCGGCGAGTCGAGCGGCACGAGCGAGCCGTGAATGCGCAGCATGGGGGGCGTGTTGACGCGGATGTGCAGGTCGGAGGCCCCCTCGTCAACGCAGAGCTGCAGAAGGTCGCTCATCTCAACATTGTTGTTGCTCATCAGCTTGCATCTCCCATGGTCGCGCGCAGCACCTCCTCCAGCGAGGTCATGCCCGAGGCGACCTTCAGCAGCCCGTCCTCGCGCAGGGTGCGCATTCCGGCCTCGCGGGCGGCAATGCGCAGCTCGTTGGCCGGGCGCTGGTCGAAAATCATGCGCTGGATGGCGTCGGTCATGCCGAAGATCTCGAAGATTCCCTTGCGCCCCTTGTAGCCCGTAAGCGCGCAGTGGGGGCACCCGCGCCCGCGCCAGAGCGTGGCGTTGGCCAGACTGCTGGCACTGGCCTCGCCCAGCATCTTGAGCTCGCGCGCCGTCGGCTTGCGCTCCTCCTTGCATTCCGTGCAGATGCAGCGCACCAGGCGCTGGGCCATGACCGCCTGGACCGCCGAGGCGACCAGATAGGGCTTCACGCCCATGTCCTGGAGACGGGTGACCGCGCTCGGGGCGTCGTTCGTGTGCAGCGTGCTGAAGACCAGGTGGCCTGTCAGCGCGGCCTCCATGGCGATGTCGGCCGTCTCGATGTCGCGGATCTCGCCGATCATCACGATGTTGGGCGCCTGGCGCAGGATGGAGCGCAGCGCCGCCGCGAAGTCCAGGCCGACATCGCGGTTAACCTGCACCTGGTTGATGCCGGTCATCTGGTACTCGACCGGGTCCTCGACCGTGATGATCTTGCGGTCGGGGCGATTGATCTGCCCCAGGCAGGCGTAGAGCGTCGTCGTCTTGCCGGACCCCGTCGGGCCGGTGACCAGCAGCACACCATCCGGCATGGCGATGAGCTGCTCGAAGCGCGTCTGGTCGTCGGACAGGAAGCCGAGCTGGGGCAGGCCCAGCGCCACGTTCTGCTTGTCGAGGATACGCATGACGATGCTTTCGCCATGGTTGGTCGGGACCGACGACACGCGCAGGTCGAGGTCGCGGCCTTTGATGTTGACCTGGATGCGGCCGTCCTGCGGGGTACGCTTCTCGGAGATCTTCATGCCCGCCATGATCTTGACGCGCTGCAGGATGCTCGGCTGCAGCCGCTTGGGTGGCGACTCCATCTCCTGCAGCGCGCCGTCGATGCGATAGCGCACGCGGAAGCGCGTCTCGAGGGGCTCGAGATGGATGTCGGACGCGCGCCGGTGGAAGGCCTCCGTGATGATCATGCCGACGAGCTTGATGATGGGGGCGTCCGTTTCGGTGGCGTCCCCGGCGCCTAACTGGTCGTCGAGCGACCCGCGCGTCTCGACGGCCACCTCCCCGTCCTCGATTTCGCTCATCAGCGATTCCATGTCGGTCTCGCTGGGATAGAGGGTGTCGAGCGCCTTGTTGATGTCCGCCCGCGGCGCCACGACGCCCTCGACGCCGCACTTGAGCACGAAGCGCAGGCGGTCGAGCGCGTCGTAGTTCAGCGGATCGAGCATCGCCACCGTCAGCGTGTCGCCCGCCCGGTGCAGCGGCACGACGCCGTACTTGCGCGCGTCCTCGGCGGTCATGACCCGCGCGAGCTGGGGATCGAGCGCCGCGGCGTCGATGTTGACGACCTCCATGCCGAACTGCGCGGCGATCAGGTGCAGCACATCCTCCTCGGAAACCTGGCCGGCACGGATGAGGTGGTCGACGACCGTCTCGCCGTCCTTGAGCGACATGACCACGGCGTCGATCTGCTCGGCCGCGATCAGGCCCTGCTCCTGCATCATCTGCAGGACAAAATCATCGTTTGACGTCACGCATGAGCTCCGACTGAAGGGGATAAGCGATTGCAGTCGTACGCAGGTCAGCCGGCGGGCGCGCCGAGCTGCCGCTCCACTTCCTGGCCCACAAGCCGCGGATCAGCCTTGCCGCGGCTCAGCTTCATCGCCTGCCCCACGAGATACCCCGCGGCGGCCTTCTTGCCCGCGCGAAAGTCGGCCACCGGCCCGGGATTGGCCTCCAAAGCCTGGCGCACCCAGCCGGAGATCGCCCCGCGGTCGTCGACCTGCGCCAGCCCGCGCGCCCGGATGCGCTCGGCCGCGCCGCCGCCCTGCTCGAACATCTCGGCCAGCAGCGCCTTGGCCGTCGGCTGATTGACCGTGCCGTTGCCGACGAGCGTGATGAGCTCGGCCAGCGCCTCCGGCTTCAGGGCGCAATCACCGATGCTCCCGCCGCCGGAGGCCAGCAGGCGCAGCACCTCGGTCATGATCCAGTTCGAGGCCGCCTTGCCGTTGCCGCAGCCGCGCGCGACGGCCTCGAAGAAATCGGCCACGGGGCGCTCGGCGGCCAGCACACCGGCGTCGTATTCGGGGATGCCGTACTCGGACATCATGCGCTGACGTCGTGCGGCCGGCCGTTCGGGAAGCGCCGCGCGCCAGGCCTCGATCTGCGCGTCGGCGAGGACGACCGGCAGCAGGTCCGGATCGGGAAAGTAGCGGTAGTCGTGGGCGTCCTCCTTGCTGCGCATGGGCTCCGTGACGCCGGCATCCGAATCCCATCGGCGCGTCTGCTGGATGATCCGTCCACCGCCGTCGAGCACGGCGGCCTGGCGCCCGATCTCGTGCTCCAGCGCGGCCTGGACGCCCTTGAAGGTGTTGAGGTTCTTGATCTCGATCTTGGTGCCCAGGCGCCGCTGGCCCGACGGCCGCAGGCTGATGTTCGCGTCGCAGCGCATGTTGCCCATCTCGAGGTTGCACTCGCCCACTTCCGCGTAGACCAGGAGCTGCCGCAGGGACTGCAGGAAGGCGACCGCCTCGGCGGGCGTGGCGATGTCGGGCTCGGTGACCAGTTCCATCAGGGGCACGCCGCAGCGGTTGAAGTCCACGCCGCTGAAGCCCGCGTGGTGGATGCTCTTGGCGACATCCTCCTCCAGGTGGATGCGCGTGATGCCGATCCGGCGCGTCCGTCCGGCATCCGTCACGTCGAGATGGCCGCCCAGGCAGATCGGAAAGGCAAACTGGGTGATCTGGTAGTTCTTGGCGACGTCGGGATAGAAGTAGCTCTTGCGGTCGAACTTGCTGACGCGGGCGATCTCGCAATCGAGCAGCATGCCGGCCATGGCGCCCAGGCGCACGGCCTCGCGGTTGAGGGCCGGCAGCGTGCCGGGATAGCCGAGGCAGACCGGGCAGATCTGCGTGTTGGGCTCGGCGCCGGCCTGCGTGCCGCAGCCGCAGAACATCTTCGAGCGCGTCTTGAGCTGGACATGGACCTCGAGTCCGATGGTCACCGCATAGTTCACGGGCGGTCCTCCGGGCGCCGGGCGGCCGCCTCGCAGGCCGCCGCTATGCGCAGCACCCGCCGCTCCTCGAACGCGGGCCCCAGCACCTGGAGCCCGACGGGCAGACCCGCGGCCGTGGCGCCAACCGGCACGGAGAGCGCGCAGACGCCCGCCAGGCTGGCCGGCACGGTGTATATGTCGCCCAGGTAGAGCGCCAATGGGTCGTCGCGCCCCGTGCCGCACGGAAAGGCCGGCTGCGGCGCGACCGGCGCCAGCAGCGCGTCGCACGTCTGGAAGGCCTGCTCGAAGTCGCGCCGCACCAGGGTGCGCGCCTTGAGGCCGCGCAGGTAATAGGCGTCGTAGTAGCCGCTGCTCAGCACATAGGTGCCCAGCAGGATGCGGCGCTTGACCTCGCTGCCGAAGAGCCCGGCCCGCGTGCGGCAGTAGAGTTCCTGCACCCCATTGACGCCCGCCGCCCGCCGCCCGTAGCGGATGCCGTCGAAGCGCGCCAGGTTGGCCGAGACCTCCGCCGTCATGACTATGTAGTAGGTGGCGACCGCGTAGGCCGTGTGCGGCAGGCTGACCTCGACGATCTCGGCGCCCATCTCCCGGCAGCGGTCGGCGGCCTCGCGCACGCGCGCGGCCACCTCGGGATGCATCCCGTCGACGAAATATTCCCGCGGCATGCCCAGCCGCAGGCCGCGCACACCCTCCCCGCAGACGGCCACGTAGTCGGGAACCGGCTGGTCCAGGCAGGTCGCGTCGCGCGGATCCGCCCCGGCCATTATGCCGAGCAGCAGCGCGGCGTCGCGCACGTCGCGCGTCATCGGCCCGATCTGGTCGAGCGAGGAGGCGCAGGCGACCGCGCCGTACCGCGAGAGGCGGCCGTATGACGGCTTGAGCCCCACGCAGCCGCAGAAGGCGGCCGGCTGTCGCACCGAGCCGCCCGTGTCCGACCCCAGGGCACCCAGCGCCAGGCCGCCAGCCACGGCCGCCGCCGAGCCGCCGCTCGATCCGCCGGGCACGTGTCCCGGCTTGGCGGGGTTGAACGTGGGGCCGCGGGCGGAACTCTCCGTCGTGGATCCCAGGGCGAACTCGTCCATGTTGGTGCGCCCGACGAAGAGCGCGCCGGCGGCGCGCAGCCGGGCGATGACCGTGGCGTCGAAGGGCGCCCGGTAGCCTTCGAGGATGCGCGAGGCGCAGCCGCAGGGCTGCCCCGCCACGCTGATGTTGTCCTTGATGGCCAGCGGCACACCCAGCAGCGCGCCCGCGTGCCCCGCCGCGCGCGCGGCGTCCGCGGCCGCAGCCTGGGACAGCGCGTCGGTCTCGTCGATCCAGATATAGGCGTTGAGCGCGGGATTCCCGCGGCGCACGGCCTTCAGCAGGGACTCGACCAGCTCGACGGAGGTGAAGCGGCCCTCGCGCAAGGCCTCGGCCGCGGTCCGGATTGTCAGTGCACCAAGATCGATCGTCTTCACCAGGCGTTCCTATTCCACGATCTTCGGCACATTGAACTCCGTCGGCGTCCGCGACGGGGCGTTGTCCAGCGCGGTCTCGCGGTCCAGCCCCGCTTCCGGCACGTCGTCCCGGAACAGGTTGCTGGCCGGTATTCCGTGCGAGGTGGGCTCGATACCCGTAAAATCCAGTTCGTTCAGGGTGTCGATGTACCGGAGGACATCGGCCAGTTGACGCCCGAAGACGACCGCCTCGTCGTCCGTCAGATCAATGTGGGCCAGGCGGGCGACATAGCCCACATCCATTCCCTTTTCCTCAACATCGTCAACCATCGAGATTCCTTGAAACCTGTATCGCAAAATTCACTTGTCTTCTGGACGGACATCCGCCGGGACAGCCGGAACCGTCGGTTCCGCGGGTTTCGCGGGTTCCGCGGGTTCCGCAGGAACCGCGGGCGCCGCGGGCGCCACGGCTGTAGCGATGGGAACCGCGGGTTCTGCAGGAACCACGGGGGCCGCGGGCGCCACGGTGGCCGCGCCGGTGGGCATCGGCCGGGATGCCGGCGCCCGGCGGCCGCCGGGAGGCCCGTAGCGGCCGTAACGCCGCGCGTCGACATTGCGGTCGAGCAGGGTGAAGCCGTATGTGTCCGCCAGTCGGCGCCACTGCCCCGGGCTCAGCCGCAGATAGCCGTTGACGGCATTGGCGACCTCGTGCAGGCGCGTGCCGCTGACCGTGCTGACCTGCTGCGCCCATACTGCGCTCGAACGGAGCTGCGACATCGGCGCTCCCTCGCCGACGAGCACCAGCGCGTCGGCCGCCGCCGTGGCCCACGACACGGGCGCCAGCCGCAGCCAGCGTCCGGCGGCGGCGTCGTACCGCTCAAGCGACAGGCTCTCGCCCGACCCGCTGTAGCAGACCAGGTTCATAGACCGCGGAAACGTGGAGACGAGATCGAATCCCAGGTTGACCAGGTCGTGCCGCGCCGGAATAGCCAGCACCACCTGGTCGGCGGCGGAGGCCAGCCCGGCGCCCAGCAGCAGACTGCACAGGAACCAGCGGCGCATCGGCAAGCATTTCATGGCGGAATCTCCATCTGCCCCGCGTAGACTGCAACGGGGTCATTCAATGCATTTTGCCTTTTTGCCGCCCGGTTGTCAATGATGCCTGCGTTCGTGCGTCGTTCGATGTCTGTCGTTCGTGCTGTCGTTAGACCCTTGACGCCGCAAGGCCGGACCGATACGATGTCACTGTCATCACCGTTGACATGCGACGGACGCCTGCGGGAGTCCGCGGCGGCGATACGACATGTGCATGTCCGGATGGCGCGAGGGCTACATGATGAGCATCATGAAGGAGTTCCGGGAATTCGCCGTCAAGGGCAACGTCGTCGACATGGCGGTGGGCATCATCATCGGCGGCGCGTTCGGCAAGATCGTCACCTCGATCGTCAACGACGTGCTTATGCCGCCGATCGGACTGCTGCTGGGCGGCGTGAACTTCCGCGACCTGTCGGTGACGCTCAAGAAGGCCGTGGGCGACACGGCGGCGGTGACCCTGAACTACGGCAACTTCGTTCAGACGGTCGTGGACTTCCTGATCGTGGCGGTATCGGTCTTCGTCGTGATCAAGGCCCTCAACTCGATCCGCCGCAAGGAAGAGGCCGCCAAGGCGGGCTGAGCGGACGTTGACCGCGGGCAGGGGGCGCTTGAATGCGGCATCTTCAGCGGCACCCCCCCGCCCGTCAACGGGGCCTGGTGCAACAACGTAGCCCCCTACCCCACCTATCCCCTGATGGGGACGATCTTCCGGCACTATGGCTACCGGGCCGCCTTCACCGGCAAGTGGCATCTGGACGGATCGGGTTATTTCGGCGATGGCGTACCCGGCGGCGGCTTCGAGCCGGACTGGTGGTTCGACGGCAAGCGCTATGCCTAGGCGCTCGGACCGGATCGGTTCAGGGCCTACCGGCTCTACCGCCACCTGGTCGGGCACGGTCATTTTCACCATCAGTATATTCCCTGCATCGCCCGTGACGCACAGGGCCGTCCACAGCCCTTCAGCCTGGAGGCCGGCCCGTGGGGCGACTTCCTCTGCCGGCTCTTCGACGCCTGCCCGTGGCTCGAGGTCTGCGCGGGCGACTGCCCGAGACACCGGTACGGTGTTTCACGCGATCCGCGCCAGATCAGCGCCCTGTGCGCCGGATGGAAGCTGTTCTTCGCCCACACGATGCCCCGCTTCCGGCGGCTGGCCGACGAGATCCGCGCCGAACGCCGCGCCCGCCACGCGCTGGCATCCGGCGCGGCCGGCGGCGCGGCGGCCGTTGGCCGCAACGCGCCCTGCCCCTGCGGCAGCGGACGTAAATACAAGTACTGCTGCGGCGCGCGGCAGTCCTAGTCGCGGCGCAGGGCCTCCACCGGATCGAGCCGGGCGGCCCGTCGCGCGGGGTAGAGGCCGAAGACGATGCCGATGCCGGCGCTGATGCTGAAGGCCAGGACCAGGCTGTAGGGCCGGATGGCCGTCGGCATGTCGGCCAGCATCGTGATCAGCAGCGGAATGGCGCTGCCTAGCAGCAGGCCGATCAGGCCGCCGCCGATGGAGAGCACGCAGGTCTCGACAAGGAACTGCAGCACGATGTGGCTGCGCCGCGCGCCGATGGCGCGCCGGATGCCGATCTCCTGCGTGCGCTCGGTAACCGAGGCCAGCATGATGTTCATGATGCCGATGCCGCCGACGAGCAGGCTGATGGCGGCGATCGAGCCCAGCACGACATTGAAGCGGCGCTTGGTGGCCTCGGCCTCGCGGAGCAGGGCCAGCGGCACATCGATGCGGAAGTCCTCCTTCTTGTGAAAGAACCGCAGCATCGTCTCGATCGCCTGCATGCCCGGCTCGACCGCCGGGGTGCCGCGCATCTCGACGATGATCTGGCTCAGCTCGACCTTCTCCATGGAGCGGCTGCTCGCCGACATCTGCATCTCGACCTCGCCGAAGCGCTCGATGCCGGTTTTCATGGGAATATAGACATCGGTTTCGCGGTCGGGCGTCTGCATGCCGCCCGTGCTCTCCGCGTTGCGCACGATGCCGATGACCTCGAAGAAGGTCGAGCCGAGGCGCAGGGTCTGGCCGATGGTGTGCTGGCCGGCTAGCAGCTTGCGTGCCCCGTTCTCGGTAAGCACGCAGACGGTCGCGCGCGCGTCCTCGTCCTGGGACGACAGCAGGCGCCCGGCCACCACGGGACGCGCGACGACGTCGAACCAGGCGGCGGTTGTGCCGACCACCCGCAGTTCCATGGAGAGCGCGCCGAGGAAGCCCTGCTTGCGCATGAAGCGCGCAGGCACCGTCCGGGCGACGCCGGGGATCGTCTCGAGAATGCGCGTCTCGTCGGCGTAGAGCAGTCCGTACGTGTTCATGCGGCTCGATCGCTGGACGCCCTCGGCGCCGGCCTCGGGGGGCTTGACGGAGGAGAGGATGATGTTCTGGCTGCCGAGCTTGCGGATGGCGTCGAGCGCCTGCTGGCTGGCCCCCTCGCCCACGGCGAGCATGGCCACGACGCTGCCCACGCCGAAGACGACGCCCAGCATCGTCAGGAACGAGCGCAGCTTGTGGCGCAGGATGTCCGTCAGCCCCATGCGTACCAGGGGCAGAAGCTGCAGGCCCGTCATGCCAGCACCTCCCCGTCGATCTGCCGGATAGCCCCGTCGCGCAGGTAGATCCGCGCGCGCGCGTAGTTGGCGATGTCCTCCTCGTGGGTGACCATCAGGATCGTGCGTCCGTCGCGGTTCAGCGCCGAGAGGAGTTGCATGATCTGGCGGCTGGTCGCCGTGTCAAGGTTGCCGGTCGGTTCGTCGGCCAGGATCACGGGCGGATCGTTGGCCAGGGCGCGCGCGATGGCGACGCGCTGGCGCTGGCCGCCCGAAAGCTCCGAGGGGCGGTGGCGCAGCCGGTTGTCGACGCCGACATCGGCGGCGAGCCGGGCCACGCGCCGGTGCTGCTCCTCGTGCGGGAGCCCCCGGTAGAAGAGCGGCAGGGCGATGTTCTCGGCAACGGTCAGTTGCGGGATCAGGTGGAAGCTCTGGAAGACGAATCCCAGGTTGTGCAGGCGGTGGTCGCTGAGGGCGTCGTCGCTCATGTGGGCGACGTTGACGCCGTTGAGCCAGTAATCGCCCGACGAGGGGCGGTCGAGACACCCGAGAATGTTGAGCAGCGTGCTTTTGCCGGAGCCGCTGGCGCCCATGATGGCGAGGAACGCGCCGCCGCGCACGCCGAAGGAGACCCCCGCCAGCGCGTCGACCTGCTCCTGGCCGACTCGGTAGCGCTTGGTGACCGCCGCCAGCCGCAGGACGGCCGGGTCCTCGCCGGCCGCGGCATCCGTCGGGGAAGACGGGTTCATGCGCCGCCGGCTCCCTCCGGGACGGACGGCGCCGCCGGCCCGCGCGGCGCCCGCTGTTGGCGCGGCTGGCGCGCCGGGCGCTCGCCGCCCGCCTTAGAGGCCGGGGCTTCGGCCGCCGGTTCTGCCGGCGCATTCGCTTTCGCCGCCGCGGAACCAGGCGGCGGAACACCGGTGTCCGCTTCGGGCGACGCCGGCGCAAAGCCGTTGACCGAATGCACCGTGCCGGCCTCCAGCGGCGGATTGAGCAGCACCCTGTCACCCTCGGCGAGCCCCGCGAGGACATGCACGACGCGGTTGTTGTCCAGGCCAAGCTTCACGGCGCGCTTCGCGGGCTTGCCGTTCTCCACCACGTAGACCACCGGCCGGCCCGCCACACGGATCACGCACTGAATCGGCACAAAGAAGACACGATCGTGATGCTCGATCATCATGTCCGTCTCGCAGTTCATGCCCGAGCGCAGGTCGGTGGACTGGTCAAGCTCGATCTCGCAATTGTAGAGCTGCAGATCGGGATTGAGCCAGGCATTCCGGCCGTCCGGCAGCAGGCCGATCTTGCTGAGGCGCCCGGAAAAACCGACACCAGGAATGGCATCCACCTTAATGCGCGCCGGCTGCCCAACCTTGAGCTTGGTCAGGCTCGACTCGGGCACGCTGAGTTCGACGATCATGCCGCCGTCGACCGGGATATGCAGCAACTCCTGGCGTTCGACCACGGTCGATCCGGCCTGCAGCGGCTCGCCGCCCCAGCGGCGGCGCGAGGCCTGCATGGTCGAATGGTAGATCACGACGCCGTTGGTGGGCGCGAGGATGCGGCAGTTGGCGATCTGCTGCTCCAGGTTGGACAGTTTGGAACGCTGCCGCTCGGCCTCCAGCTCGCGCGCCTTGAGGTCGCTCTCGGCCTGCACGACATTGGCGCGCGTCTGGCGCTGCACGCGTTCCAGCTCCATCTCGGCCTGGCGCAGGTTCGAGGCCAGCGTGGCCTGCTGCTGGCGCGAGGAATAGTTGGTCAGGACTCCGAGAGAGGTGATGGCGGCCTGCAGGTTGATCTGCTTCTGCTTCAGGGCCATCTCGTCGGCCTGCAGCTCGCTGCGCGTCAGATAGCCCTCCGTTGCGAGCTTGCGGGTCCAGCCCAGGCTCTCGGTGGCGCGCTCGACCTCCTCGTGCGCCAGGGCGATCTTGCTCTCCGCCTCCTGCAGCGTCTGCGGGAACTCGCCC
The DNA here is from genome assembly GCA_964411055.1 of uncultured Lentisphaerales bacterium. Classification (GTDB taxonomy): domain Bacteria; phylum Verrucomicrobiota; class Kiritimatiellia; order RFP12; family JAAYLN01; genus JAAYLN01. The sequence continues at coordinate 10,769 of CAYPJN010000017.1, forward strand.
TTCTGGTACTTCTCCTGCTCCAGGCGGGCAAGCTGCAGCTTCAGTTCCGCCGCCGAGACCGACGACTCCTGCTCGATGCGCGCGATTGCCAGCTTCTCGCTCGCGGCGACGAAGGACGACTCGGAGTTGCCGACCAGGATTTGCTGGTCGGTCTTGCGGTCGACGAGGGCGCTGGCGTCGAGTTCGACCAGCAACTGCCCGTTCGTCACGGAACGGCCCTCGTCAATGATCCAGATGACGGTGTTCCGGCCCTCGGCCTGGCTGCGCACGGTCGCGGTGCGGCGGCTCTGCACCGTGCCGGCCGTCACCACCGAGATGGTCAGGGGCCCCTCGCGAACGGTATAGAGCGGCCCCAGGTCGGTGGGGCCGTCCGGCGCGAGGACGCGCGCGAGCAGGAGGCCGGCCCCCAGCAGAACCAGGAGTCCCGCGATCCAGGCGCGCGAACGACGCCAGAAGGGCCGTCGCGGTTCAGTTTGCGTTGTCGAGTGGTTCACGCCAAATTCCTTCCTCGGAGAGTTCCAGCGCCGAGAGGTCGCGCCGCAGCGAGAGGCCCGCCATTCGGTACTTGACGACGGCCGAGACCAGCGCGTTGCGCGCGTTGAGCAGGGCGCTCTCGGCCTCGAGCACATCGCGCGTGCTGGCGCGTCCGGCCTGCTGGAAAAGATCCGTGCTGCGCACCCGGCGCTCGGCGACGCGCAGCGCCTCGGCCTGGATGACGAACGACGACCACGACGAGCCTATGTCGCGCAGCCCGGTGCGCACCGCCTCGCGGGCGTTGTCCTCGGCCAATTCTACGGCGCGCCGCGCGCTGTCAACGGCCAGGGCTGCGGCCCGGTAGGCATTGCGTTCCGCCGCGCGCTCCCATGGCAGCCCCGCGTCGAGGGTCAGCGCGTAGTCACGCTTGTCGCCGGCTTTGCTGCCGCTTTTGCGGTCCTGCCCCACGCTCGCCGAGGCGCCCAGATCCAGATCCGGGCGCAGGGCGTTCACGGCGATCCTGAGCGCGCGTTCCGCGTCCTCCAGCCGGTAGCGCGCCAGGATCAGGTCGTGCCGGTTGGTCAGAGCCAGTCCCAGGGCCTCGGACTCGGAGAAGGGCGGCGGCGGGGCGGACAACGACACCAAATTGGTCAGGCCCGGCGCGAGACCCATGCTCGCCTGCAGCAGGTCGAGTTCGCGGCTGTCAACCTCGACGGCCGCCTCGACCGGCAGCCCCAGGGTGATCTTGAAGGCGTCAATCTGTGCCTGCCGCGCCTGCTCGGCGGCGACGAGCTGGTCGTCGGTTCGGAGCAGATCCTGGCGCGTCTGGTCGAGCTCGACCTGCGGCAGGCGCCCGGCATCGCAGAGCATCTGCGCGCGGCGGTAGTTGTCGGAGAGCCGCTGCCGGTTCTCCTGCAGGGCCACCACGCGCTGCGAGGCCTCGAGCAGGTTGTAGTAGCCGGAGGCCACCTGGACGGCATAGCTCTGCCGGAAACTCTCGAAGCCGTAGATGGCGTAGACCAGGTTGCGTTCCGCCTGGGTCAGAGGCTCCATGGCGATCAGGCGGCCCGAGCCACGCAGCAGCGGAATCTTGACCGTGGCGTCGCCCAGCAGGCCGAGGGTCGAGCCGCGGTCGCCCGTCAGCAGGCGGACGACATCGAGGCCCAGCGAGGCGGAGAAGGTGGCGCCGCGGGCCAGCTTGCGCGCAACGGTGGCCTTGCCGCTGCCGGTCGCCTGCTCCGACTCAGTGTCGCCCGCCGCGCCTCCGCCGGACTCCGAACGCGAGACACCGCCCCCAAGCAAACCCTCGAAGGTCGTCTCGAAGGCGTGCTGCTGAAGCTGCAGGTCGAGTGCCGCGCTGAAGACCTCCTCCTTCCTCCCCTGGTACTCGTTGCTGTTGCGGGCGCCGGCCACCAGCGCGTCCTCGAGAGAGAGCACGAGGGGCACGGGCAGCGGAGGGGCGGGGCTCTCGGCGCCGTTCCGGGCCAGTTGCAGCCGGACCCGCAGCCGATCCGACGGGCGGGCGATGGTGAAGGCGTTCGTGTTGCCGGTCACCTGCCGCCGGTAGTCGGTCGCCAGGCGGTTGCCGATGCGCTCCGTCTGCCGCATGGCGCGCTCAGGCGTCATGCAGCCCGGCAGGAGCACCGCTCCCCAGGCAAAACAAACAAGTATCGTTGAACGAAAGACAGACATCTCCTTGAGACAGCAAGCAGACTTCATGCCACCCAGCAGCTCCCTGCGTAAGTCCGGTTGTCATCCCGACAATGTGGAAGGGGCGTCCGCCGCTCGCGAATATGCGCCAGAAGATGCGCTAGTCCCAAGCTGGGATAGTGTTGAACTTAGGTCCTGTCCCCGCGAAGCCGGAGGTGGCGGCGTCTCTCCTGTCTTCCCTACCGGGAGGCCGTTCAACTCTCTCACCGAATGAACAGTAGGTGTAGGTGTAACGCCTAGGCGTCGTGCAACACCCGGCTTGCCACCGGCACAGGCGGCGGGTATGCTAACGCTCATGGCTGAGCAGGCGAAGAAACGTCATCCGGGATGGCGCCGTCTGGCGGTGGTAGCGCTATTGATCCTGCTGTGGTTCACGGGGGCCGTCGGTTGGACGCTGCGCCCCCTGCTGCTGCTGGCCCTGCCGCGCCTGTCGAAGGACTTCACCCTCGCCTACCAGGGACGCGCGGAAGTCGCGGATCCCCGCATGGGGGCGGCGCTCGACGTGAGCGAGCCGCGGTTGCGCAAGCTGGCGAACGAGATGCTTGGCTGGAAGGCCGGCCTCGTTCCGCCCGGACTGATCCCGCGGCACTACGCCTTTTCAGGGGAGGCGCGGGTCAAGTTGGACGACGAGGCCGACCCCGTGGATATCCCGGTCGTCGTGCGCATCGTGCCCGGACTACCCTCCCCTGCCCTGCGTGTCCGGCTTCCTTCGGATCTGGTCAACGCCGCGCTGGACTACGATGGTTCCTTCACCTCGCGCTCGAAACGCCACAAGTACCTCCTCGGACACTACGAGACCATCCACTGGATCAAGTTCGATACCGTCAAGCTCGCCTCGCAACTCTCGGCCAAGGACCTGAAACGTCCCGTCACCTTCCGGCGCCTCGCCGGCGAGGCCACGGGATCGGTGCGTTTCAAGGTGAAGGAGAACATCGGCGATGCCAGCATGACCGCGAAGGTGCGCCGCATGGAACTGCGGTGCGACCTGGAGTTCAAGCGCTACCTCGACGGCACGGCCCTCGCCTACAAGATCACCATTCCGAAGCTCGACGCCGACATTCCCAACCTGGCTCCAATCTTCGAGTCCCGCCCGGTCGAGGCGCTGCGCAAGACTCTGGAGGAGGCTATGGCCCGCCCGCGCAAGCTCGAACGCCTGGCCCGCAAACGCTTTCCCAACGGTATTCCCCTCGACGTGGAGGTGGAGATCGACGTGTTCAAAACGGAAACGGAATAGCAGGGGGGGTAGTATTCGGTTGGCCGAAAACTGCTTGTCTCGGGCGCTTCCAGGTTTGTGGAGGGATTTTGTATTGATGACTGGAGCCTGACCAATAAATTGAGTAGACGGGTGGAGTAAGTGTGCCGATTAAGAATGGGTTTAAGCTGGAAGTACTCAAGCGCCATCATAAACGCAATCTTAATCGCCATCTTCAAAGGCACACGTAAACGACCTGCTTAAACGTCTGTTAGCGTGTTGTCACTGCACCATCTTCAATTACGGCGACGATTACAGTGGGCGGTTTAACAGTGGCGCGGGACGTCCCGGATCGCGGGCTGTGATACGTGCTGGCAGTCCGGGACGTCCGGCCCCATTCCACGCCATACCCCTGCGAAAAAAGGTAGGGCGAGCTGTCCCCAGCGAGCCGCAATACGTATATTTCCGCGCCCCGGCGTGCGGCTCGCCGGGGACAGCTCGCCCCACCCTCCTGCGATCTATGCGCCCGCAAAGCGGGAAAACCCTGTCATCCTGTCCAAAAGCAATCCGCGAAATCCGTAGCTTCTCTCTAACCCATCCGCGCCGATCCTGTTTTCGACAAGGCTCGCGCCAAAGCTCGCGACAAGGTAGAAGAAACGCTATGGCAATACCCGTAGCCAACTGAATACCGGCGTAACGCCCTACCAGTCCCGTCCGCCCGGTGCCATCGGGAAGTCGCGCATCTGCCGGCGCTTCTCTTCCTCGTGCTCCTTCTCGCGCTCGAGCGCCCGGCGCAGCACCTCCTGAACCTCGGGCGGAGGCTCGTCGGAAGGTTCCTGCTTCTGCTCCTCCTGCTTCTCTTCCTGCTGTTGCTGCTGCTGCTCTTGCTGCTGTTGTTGCGGCTGCTGCTGCTGTTCCTGCTGCTGCTCTTGCTGCTGCTGTTGTTGCTGTTGCTGCTGTTGCTGGGACTGCTGATTCTGCTTTGGCAGCAGTTCCTGGATGCGATTCAAATTCTGCAAGGCCTGGTACTGGGCGTCGGCCGGCCGCACTCCGCCCTGCTGCATGGTCTGCACAATCTGCGTGTGGAGCGCGCGTGTCTCGGCGGTCAGGCGCTCGATCTCGGCGCGGTCCTCGGGAGACAGCGATGGCGCGTTCGTGTCGGCCTGGGCCTGCTGCTGGACCTGGTCGGCCCAGGGCCCGAAACGCTGCTCGAAAAGTTCAATAAGTTGCGCGGCGTCGGCCTGGTCTGGACGGTACGGGATGCGGGGTGCCTGCGGCCGGGCCCAAGCGTTGGTCTGCGCCTCAATGGCTTCTGCTACCAGTCCCGGGGGCATCGCCAGCAATTGCCAGAAACCGTAGGCGGCCTGCTCGGCGCGGGCAACGGGTTCCATCGCCACGCCGTCGAGGTCGGCCAGTTGCCGCGCCCCCTGCTTCATGGCATCGCGCGCCTGCTCGATGCGCTCGGCAACCATGGCGCGCTCCTGCTCGTTGGTGATCGCCTGCGACTCGACCAGGGCGCGCTTGAGCGGGATCCAGAGGTCGCTGTTCGCGAGCTGACGCGCGCCCAGCGCCTCCAACTCGCGGATCATCCGGTCCGCCGGCTGGTTGGTGAAGCTGACGGGCGCCTCCTGCAGCAGCGCCCGCTGCTCCTGCAGCATGCGGCTCAGCAAACTCTCGGGAGGCGTCTGGCCATGCTCCGCGAGCACCTGCTCGATATGCGCCGTCTCCCGGAGGACGGGCAGGTTCTTGACGGCGCGGTCGAGGTTGCGCTGCCGGCGCGCGTCGGCGGGCGCCTGGCGCAGCGCCTGCTGGAAGCCGGCACCGGCCTGTTCGAG
>CAYPJN010000018.1:0-15657 GCA_964411055.1 uncultured Lentisphaerales bacterium
TTCCGCCCCTCGCCACCCAGCGCGCCATCGTCGCCGAGATCGAAGCCGAGCAAGCACTGGTCGCCGCCAACCGCGAATTGATCGCCCGTTTCGAGAAGAAGATCCAGTCCACCCTCGCCCGCATCTGGGGGGCGGATGCATCTTCCGTTACTTAATCGCGTATAGAGAACACCCGACATGCCATTATTATTTTCACAACGCAATGGCTACAAACCCGCCGGCAAACAGATCAATAGGTTTTCTCCATAATCACCCACGATGATTACACGAGCATAGGATCCCTCATCATTCTTCGGTTCCACCCCAACGGCACACCCTATGAAAACATCATCAGACGTGAAGCCTGTTTCAGCCCTGGCCGCCGCCCAGACGGTTCTCAAGGCCGCCGGCAAGCCGCTCCACTACCAGGAGATCACCAAGCGCATTCTCGCCGCCGGCCTTTGGCGCTCGAACGGCAAAACCCCCGACGCCACCATCAACGCCCAGATCACCACCAGCATCAAGAAGTTCGGCGACGCCTCACCCTTCCGTCATACCGGCCCCGGCCTTTTCACCCTCGCCTCCCGCGCCCCCAAAGCTCCTGCGCCGTCAACCCCGTCCACCAGGTCCATAAAGTCCACAAAGTCCACACCCGCGCCCTCCCACGCCCGCGCCCTGGTTCTGGGCTTCATCGAACGCATATCAATCGGCGCCTTCTCGGCGTACCCCATGCAACTCACCGACCTCGTCCAAGGCAGGCATGGCATTTACGCCCTCTACAAGGGTGACCGCCTCTACTACGTCGGCCTGGCCACCAACCTCCGCAACCGCATCAAGCAGCATCTCAACGACCGCCACGCCGGCAAATGGAACCGTTTTAGCCTCTACCTGGTCCGCAAAGCCGAGCACATCAAGGAACTCGAATCCCTGATTCTTCGCATCTCCCATCCCGATGGCAACGCCACCCGCGGTACGCTGCCCGGCGCCGACAATCTCCGCGGTGCGCTCGAGCGATCGGTCCTTGCCGAGCAAGCCCGCCAGAACCAGTCCATTTTCGGCTTTACCATTTCCCCAAGGCCACGCTCCCGCAAGCCGGCCCAGCGCCCCGTGCCCACCTCCCCGACCTCCCGCAAGCCCGCGCTTGCCCCCTTCATGGCTAAGGGCCTCACAACCCTTCGCGCCCGGCACAAGGGCAAGACCCTCTCCGCCCACGTCAACCCCGACGGCACGATCCGCTTCAACGGCCGCACCTTCACATCCCCCTCCCTGGCCGGCGCCATTGCCGTCAACCGCAAAACCTGCAACGGCTGGACCTTCTGGGAATACGAAGCCACCCCCAACCATTGGCTCAAACTCGACGCCCTCAGGAAATAAGGAGTTCACATGACAGAAATTCCGGTCACCTGTCCGCATTGCTGCGAAGAAGCGCGTGCTCCTGCCGATGCTGCGGGGCAAACCGTGGACTGCCCCGCCTGTGGCAAGAGTTTTAACATCCCGCCCCCAACTTCAACCCGTTCCGCGCCAGTTCAAACGCGCGCCGCAGCGGCCCCCCCGTCGCCCCCTCAGCAACTTTCCCCAACAGGCAAACAGGAAGTCATTGTGACCGACATCAGAATACCCTTCGGCTCAATGGTTGTGCTCATCATCAAGTGGACCCTCGCGGCAATTCCCGCGATGATGATTCTTGCGTTTCTGGGGTTCCTTGTTTCCGCCATCTTCATGGGTGGCTGTGCCGCTATGCTGATGAGCGCAAAGTAGGTCAGCGCTTGCAGCCAACTTTCCCCCTCTGCACCTCCCCGCCTCTGCGTTAAATTCGAGGACCATTCCGATGATAAAGCTTAATCTTGCTGCTCTTCTGCTGCTGGCCGCCTTCTTACCTGCTTGCTTGACTGCCCGCCTGGGCGACACCGAACTGCAATGCGAGACCCGCTACGGCAAACCCATATCGGCGCCCACCGCCACAATGACGACGGCCCCCTTCACGCGCCGCTACAAGTTTGACGGATGGATCATCGAAGCCACGTTCGTCAACCGGCGTGTCGCTAAGCAGTCGTACATGAAGGTAATTGAAGCGGGTTACAAGGGGGACGTGTCTTCGGCATTTCCAGCAATATTGCAGGCCGAAGCCGGCGGCGGAGAATGGCAGTCATATGTATACGTGAAGTTCTCCGGGGTTGGGTACCAGAACGGCATCGTCGCAACAGCGACAAAATGGCGGAACACCAACGGCCGCCGTGCCTATGCCAATACCTTCGGACTAGTAGTCGAAGAAAAGGGCTATAGCGACACCCAAGCCCCCAAGGCGGCTCCGGCGAAACTCCCCAATTTCTAGGTCATTATGACGCTCATCGGACACTTCCCCTCCGGCCAGCCGATCCTGCCCGTTCGGCAGGCCGACTGCACACCCAAGGCTGTCTTCGTCCTGGGCGTCTACGCCAGCGCCGTGCACTCTCGCTGGGCGCATCCGGACGGCCGGACGCGCATTGCCGCCCTGGTCGTGGCTTCCGAGCCGGAGATCTTCTGGACGGGGCAGGGGGCCGAACAGATCATCGCCGGCATCGCCACTCCCGATGGCACCGGACGCCTCGTTCCCGCCGGTGCCAATCTCAACGGCCCATCCGGCCGGGCCCTCGACGAAAGCATCCTCTCTCCCCTTGGCCTCTCCCGCGCCGACGCCTGGCTCTGCGACCTCGTACCGCACAGTTGCATGAACCCGGGTCAGAAGCCGCCCTTCGCCGCGAAGGCCTGCCGAGACCATCCCCTGCGCTGGTTCGCCGCCCACTTCGGCGCCAATCCCCGCCTCTCCGACTACGGCGAGACACCAGCCACCTACGGCCAACTCCACCCCCTCACCATCACCGGCCGCGACCTGCTTCTTCTCCCGCTTGCCCATCCCCGCCAGATCGCCCGCCTCGGAGCCCACTCCGACAAGTGGGCCGCCCTCCACGCCGCCTGGCAAAACCGCCCCCCTCTCCGCCTCCCGTTCTATAACAAAAACGGCATTTTATGCATTCACACCGCTGGACTTCAATAATATCTGGTGCCAGAGGGGGGACTCGAACCCCCACGGTGGAGTGACCCACCTGCGGATTTTAAGTCCGCTGCGTCTGCCATTTCGCCACTCTGGCCGCCCGCCCGCCAACGCACCGGTGAGTTTACGGCACGCCTCCCGGCGTGTCAATGACGCGGCGCGGTGGTGTCGCGGCGCGGTGGAAACGTATTGGCATGTATGGCCGTGAAATGGTATCAATACCGTCCATGAAGGCGGGATTCATTCCGGTTGCGTGTTCCTGGAGAGAAGCAATGCATCAGAGACTCTGTCTGGGGTTGCAGTTGCTGCTCGCCGCCGCCGGCATGGGCGCCGCGGCCGGCCCGGCGCGGACGGCGCGGCGGACGTGATACACTCTGGTTCCCTGAAAGGAGAGCATATGGAGCAGAAGACGAATCCGGTTATCGGCATCGTGATGGGCAGCGACTCGGACTGGCCGCTGGTGCGCAAGGCCGCGGAGATCCTCCGCGAGTTCGGCGTGGCGTTCGAGGCGCGCGTCATCTCGGCGCACCGCACGCCCGACACCGCCGCGCGTTACGCGGCGGAAGCCGAGTCGCGCGGCCTGCGCGTGATCATCGCCGCCGCCGGCGGCGCGGCGCACCTCGGCGGCGTGCTGGCGGCGCACACCGTGCTTCCCGTGCTGGGCGTTCCCGTGGCCGGCGGCGCGCTCAACGGGATCGACGCACTGCTGGCCGTCGTGCAGATGCCGGCCGGCATCCCCGTCGGCACGCTGACCCTAGGCGCGGCGGGGCCGGTCAACGCCGCCCTGCTGGCGGTGCAGATACTGGCCACCGCCGACGACGGCCTGCGGAAGCGGATGCACGCCTACAAGGACGGGCTGCGGCGCAAGACCGAGGCCGGCGACGCGCGCTTGGCGGCCGAACTGCGCCAGGAAGCGGGCGCCTGAGCGCGATGGTCGTCCGGACCGACACGCCCGTTGCGCGCGCGGCCATCGTCGCCGAGGCGGCGCGCATCCTTTTGGACGGCGGCGTCGTGGTGCTGCCGACCGACACGGTCTACGGCCTGGCGGCGCACCCCGGCCATCCCGGAGCGGTGGCGCGCATCTACGCGCTCAAGGGGCGCGCGGAGGAGAAGCCGCTGGCGCTGCTGGCCTCGCGCGAGGAGGCTCTCGCGACGCTGGGCGGCGTGCTCTCGCCGGCGGCGCGCCGCCTGGCGCAGCGCTTCTGGCCGGGCGCGTTGACCATCGTGGCCGATTGCGCCGGGCGGGCCGAGGGCGTGCGCATTCCCGACCATGCGCTCGCGCGCGCCGTCATCGAGGCGTGCGGCGGCCTGCTGCGCGTCACCAGCGCCAACCTTTCCGGCGCGCCGCCCGCGCTGACCGCGGCAGACGCGCTGCGGTACGTGGGCGCGGGCGCGGACCTGGTGATCGACGGCGGCGCGGCCGGCGGCGGCACGGCCAGCACGGTGGTGCGTGATGGCCCCGGGGGCTTGAGCATCCTGCGCGCGGGCGCCATACCCGCGGCGGCGATCGAGGCCGCGGCGGCGCAGGGCGCAAGCCGGCCGGCAAGTCCCGGCGTTCCGCTGCGGCTGCTGTTCGTCTGCAGCGGCAACACCTGCCGCAGCCCCATGGCCGAGACCCTGATGCGTGCCCGCCTGGCGCCGTCCGGCCGTTGGCGGGTCGGCTCGGCGGGCACGCAGGCGGTCGAGGGGCTGCCGGCCTCGCACCTGGCGCAGCAGGCGCTGGCCGAACTGGGCCTCTCGGCCGCGGGCCACCGCAGTCAATCGTTGACGCCGGAACTGGTGCGGGAGGCGGGCCTGGTTGTGGCCATGGGGCGACAGCATTTCGAGCGGATCATCGCCTGCTCTCCCGCGGCACGCGACAAGGTCTTCCTGCTCGGACGGTTTGCCCCGTGCGGGGAGGTCCTCGACATCGACGATCCCGCCGGCGGTGCGCTGGAGTGCTACCGCCAGTGCCGCGACGCGATCAGCGCCTGTCTGCCGGGCCTGGTATCTTTTCTAGACGTTCTGGCGTGACGCCGTCGCGCCACTCCTGGAGAACGCGGGAGAGCAGCGCCTGCCGCGATGCGAGCTTGCCGTCGAGCTGGTAGTCGTAGGCGCGGGCGACCCAGCGTCCCACATCGGGCCCCGGCTCCATGCCGACGGCGAGCAGGTCGCGGCCGAGGATCCAGGGTTTGGGCAGCACCGGCTCGCTGGCGAACTCCGCCAGCTTGGCCTCAGCGAACCGCAGCAGCGAGAAGTCGCCGCTGCTGCACGTGACGTCGAGCCGGTGCAGCGTGAGGTCCAGCGGGAAAGTCGGCGCGCCCAGGAAACGCCTGAGGGTGGCCGGGCGCATGCGCGGCAGCTCGGTGAAGGACATGTGGCGCCGGACGAGCGCCTCGACGGCCTCGCGGAGCATGGCCGGCTGCTTCAGGCGCACGAGAATGTCGTGGGCCATGGCTGCGCCCACGGCGACATGGTTGGGCGAGCGCAAGACGTGGTTGCCCGCCTTGTCCTTCTTGAGGCACGTGGTCTTCGCCTTGCCCACGTCGTGGAGCAGGACGCCGTAGGCCAGGCGCGCGTCGCGATCGGACGGCATGCGGTCGAGCATCATGAGGGTGTGCGTCCAGACATCCCCCTCGGGATGGTATTCCGGCGGCTGCGGGACGCCGCGCAGCGCGGTGACCTCCGGCAGGAAGAGGCGCAGCAGGCCCAGCCGGTCGAGCCACTCCAGCGCCACGGAGGGGCGTGGCGCCTCGACCAGCATGCGCGTGAATTCCTGAGCGATGCGCTCGGAACTCACCTGGCGGAGCCCCCCGGCGCACGCGGCGGCCGCGGCGGCGGTTGCCGGATCGATTTCGAAACCCAGCACCGCCGCAAAGCGCACCAGGCGCAGCATCCGCAGCCGATCCTCCGCGAAGCGCGCCATGGGGTCGCCGATGGCGCGCAGGATCCGGCGTTGGAGATCTTCGCGTCCCCCGACGAAATCGAGCACCTCGCGGGAGGCCGGATCGTAGAAAAGGCCGTTGATCGTGAAATCGCGGCGCTGCGCGTCGGCGGCGGCATCGGCATAGCGCACCGCCGCGGGATGCCGGCCGTCGCGGTAGTCGCCTTCCGCGCGGAAGGTGGCCACCTCGAACGCAAAACCGTCCTGCTTGACCACGATCACACCGAAGGCGCGGCCCACGGCATAGGTCTCGCCCGCGAAGAGCGCCTCGACCTGTTCCGGGAGGGCGGAGGTGGCGATGTCAATATCCTTGAGCGGACGCGCCATCAGCGCATCGCGCACGCAGCCGCCGGCCAGGAGAGCCTGATGCCCGGCACCGGCCAGCCGGCGGACAACCTTGCAGGCCGCTGTCGTCATGGGCGTGTCGCTTTTAAAAGGCTCCATAAAACTGTTTTAGCGGGAACCTGTGCGCGTCATCCTGGTAGGTCGGCATCCATTTTGCGCGCTCAAACCACATTACCTTTCGGCGCAAAGCGCGCATCAATATTTCAGTTTATCAGAACTCAGCGCACAGGCAAGCGATTGTTCGCGGCCATGAGGCGTGATCTGAGTACGGGACGCTGGATAAAAAGAGCCGCTCGGGCGCGGAGGGCGCCCGGGCGGCGAAGTATTACGGCGGCGTGTTTCAGGCGACGCTCACCGCGATGCGCCGGGGCTTGGCGGCCTCGCGCTTCTTGAGCGTGACCGTCAGGATGCCGTTGACCAGCCTGGCGCCGATGGCGGCGGGGTCGACATCCTCCGGCAACTCGTAGGCCGCGCGGTAGTCCACCACGGGAAACTCCTGGCGTACGCACTGCAGGCCCTCGCGGGCGGGCTCCTCGCGCCGCGCCTCGATCACCAGCGTGTGATCCGCTGTCTGCACCTGGAGGTTCTTCTGCTCGATACCCGGCAGGTTGAGCCGCAGCTCGAACCCGTCATCGGTGTCGCGGAAGCGCATCAGCGGGGCCACCGTGGGGCGGGCGACCAGATCGCCCTTGGTCACCGCCACTTCCTCTCTCTTTTCAATGTCCTTCTTCATGTCGCATTCCTTTCCCTTCGGGGGTGGGGTTGATGGTTATCGCTGCGCGCCCTAGGCGGCATCGACAGCGATCATACGGCGCTGCGCCGCCGCGGCCTTCGGCAGGGTCAGCGTCAGAATGCCGTTGGCATAGGCCGCCTTGACGGCGTCGACCTCGACCGCGAAGGGCAGCCTGAGCTGACGTCCGAACTGCGGCCGCTTGTCCTGCTTGTCAGGCTTGCCCTGCAGCGTCAGGACATCGCCCTCGATGCTGACCTCGACCTGGCCCGGCTCGACGCCCGGCAACTCGGCCTCCAGCACCAGGGTCTGGTCCGACTCCCAGGCATTGATCCGCGGACGCCATTCCCGCAGCAGAGGGGCGCTCTGAACATCCTGCTCGAAGGCATTCAGAACTTCGTCCAGAAGGCCCCACGCCATGTTCATGTAGTTGTAGCTGTTCATCGTCGCTTCCTTTCTCTTGCTGTGTCCCATCCATCGGGACCTCCATATGTTTAGCAGCATGCGTGCCAATTAGATCCGATCACGCATAGAATACTGGGGGCCAGTAATATAAGAAAAAATGTGCGAGATATGGCTCGGCCGAAACTGCGACATTTCGCCTCTATTCGCTCAGAGAAAGGTGAGACAAAACGACTCGATCTATGGCGGTCGAGGGGCTCGATTCAATCGATGGAATCGATTCAATCGACTCTACCGCCATCCGTGTCTTCCTTTGCGCTCTCAACTACTGGTCTGAAACCTGCGTTTGCACAAGACCGCAGGTTTTGCATGCGCCCTTCTGCCTGATTCAGGCCACCGCCCTTTTAGCGCTTGCTGCCCGAGCGGAAAGATGCGACATTACGCGCAGCCCTTGCACGGCTGCTGTGCGCCTGAGCGGGATCGCCTTCCGCGGGCTGCCGGGGCCGGGGTGTTTCACGACAAGGTTTTCAACGAGGCATGCCGATGTCTGCTGCTCGCCGCCGCTTCCGTCTGCCGCTGGCCGTCGCGCTCTGCGTCTCCGCCCTCTGCGTTCACTCCCTATGGGGCGCGGAGAGCTTCACCCTGCAGGCGGTGCGCACGGAGCGCTTCTTCGGTCCCTACCCGCTGCAGGACGGCGAACGGGCGCAGGTGGACGGCCATTGGTACCAGATGCGGATCGTGCCGCCCGACCGGCTCTCCTTCATCTCCATCGCCTCCGGGCGCGTCTACGGGCCGGTCCAGACAATCGAGGGACGGCTGCTCGAACTGAACGGGCAGATGTACGCCTTCTCCTGGCGCATCGCAAACGCGGCGCCGGTGCCGGCGCCGCCCGCGGCAGCGCCCCGTGTTCAACCGCCCCCGCTGGTGCCGCCGCCCCCGGTCCCCGAACCAATCCCCATCCCACCGCTTTCCAGTCCGATACCGCCCAAACCGCGCACGCCGCTGCCGGCGCCGAGCACGGAGTGGCAGGCCGTCGGCTGGCTGGCGCCGTTCCACGACTCGGCCATCGACTGGAAGGTCGACGGCAAGCGCGGCCGCCAGAGCGATCTCTCCCGCACGACCCTCGGCGGCGCCATGTGCTGGCACGGCTGGACCGCCAGCCTGGGGCTCTCGCCGTCCGTGTCGGGCGGCGCCCTGATCCCTTATGGCATGGATGTCACGGAAGCCGAGCTGGACGACGGCACGGGATGGGCGATGTCGCTCGGCTACCGGCGCCCCTTTCTCCGGCAGGGACGCTGGGAGGCCACTGGCGGCGCGCGTATTTCCATCAGCCAGGACAAGCTGGATCTCAAGAGCACCACCGCAGTCGGCTACGCGGGGACGAATGCAACGATCGACGTGATCTACGAATCGGATGCCAGCAGCGTCACGGTCACCGAACTGGCGCTTTGGCTCGACTTGGGGCTTTCCTATTCCCAGGAGTGGTGGGGCCTCTACGCCGACCTCAACCTGCAGCCTCTCGGTTCGATCGATGTGGAGGGCGGGCTCAACGTGAACGGGCAGAAGCTCTCCATCGACGCCGAACGCGAGCAGCCCCTGGCCTTCGGTTTCGGCGCCTGGGGCGGCGTCGCCCCCTGGCGCGGTTTTGCCGACTTCACGGTTGGCACGGAGAGCAGCCTGCGGCTCGGTGTGATGTATGACTTCTGATGACGTCCAGTCCCCGCCGCCGGACGGCGGCGGCAGCCGCACGGCCCTCGACGCGGCCCTGCAGGCCGAGTTCCGGCAGAGGATCCTCGATGCGGATGGATGGCTGCGCCTGACGCTGGTGCGCCACCAGAGCGGCGGCGCCGTGCGCGAGAGCCTGCGCCCCATCCTGATCCGCGACGCGGTCCGCTGGCAGGCCGAGCGCGTGCAGGCCGGCCGCACCACGGTGCGCAACCTGGACGCGCGCGAGGCTCTGGCCGGGGAGCTCGATCGGCTGCTGCAAGCCACGGGGCCGCGCGAGTACCACCTGCAATCCCCCGCCGGCGACCTGCATGTCCGCGTGACGCGCAAGGGGCGCACGCTTGTCTCGCGGGGACGTGCGCAACCCGACGCCGCGCCCGTGGCGCCGCCGCCACATGACCGGGTAAAGCAACAGCCGCTGACTCAGTTCGACGCGGCGGCGCTGCTGCGCGCGACCGGCATCGGCGACGGCAACGGAAACATCCGCGCCTCGATGCGCGGCAAGTACGATCAGGTAAACGCCTTCCTGCGCGAGCTTGAGACCGCCATGCCGGAGAAGACGCCTGAGCGGCCGCTCGAGATCGTCGACTGCGGTTGCGGCCTGGCCTACCTGACCCTGGCCGCCACGCTCTACCTGCGGCAGGTGCGCGGGCTCGTGGTCCGCGTGCGCGGCATCGACCGCAACGCCGCGCTGGTCGAGAAGGCCAATGCGCTGGCGCGCGACCTCGACCTGGCCGGCGACGCCACCTTTGTGGCGGCCGACCTGGCCGATTGCACGCTCGATGTCCGTCCCGACCTGCTGCTGAGCCTGCATGCCTGCGACGCCGCGACCGACCTCGCGCTGGCCCGCGGCGTGGAGTGGGGGGCCGAGACGCTGCTGGTCGCGCCCTGCTGCCAGCACGACCTGCAGCGCCAGCTCCGCGACAGCGGCCCCATGCGCGCCCTGCTGCGCCACAACATCCTGCGCGAACGCCAGGCCGACCTGCTCACCGACGCCTTCCGGGCGCAGATCCTGCGCCTGCTGGGCTACCGCGTGAAGATCGTGGAGTTCGTCGCGCCCGAGGCGACCGCCCGCAACCTGCTGCTGCGGGCCACGGCCGGGCTGGCGAAGGGACAGGGACTGGTGGTCGAGGAGTACCTCGCCCTGCGCGACTTCTGGAAGGTGACGCCGGCGCTCGAACAGATGCTGGCGTCGCGCCTCGCCCCCTGGCTCGGCCCCCCGGCCCGCGACCTGCCTCCCACGTCGCCGCGTCATGAAGTCGCCGCGTCAGCGTCCCACGGCGCGAACCTTTAGTCCTGATTGAGATGAAGACCGGCAGTACCAAAGCGGCCAGGTACGCGTACGGAATCCGGGCGCTGGGCGGCGGCACGGTGGCGCTGGTGTTCGCGCTCGGCTGCGCCGCCTGTTTCCGGTCAGGTCTCAGCGATGCCGCCTGCATCGGCATGGTCTTCCCGGCGGCATTGAGCGGCGTACCCTACTGGGTGCTGGAGCGCATGATCCGCAACGGCACTCGACGCGCGGGGGCGCAGCGCATCATCCTGGGCGTGGCGGCGGCCATGAGCTTGGCGGCGTGGTGGGCCTACGTCATGGTCTTCGTACATCCCGACGCCCAGGGTGGAATGGTCTTCTACTTTGTCCCTGCCATTCAACTGGCCGTCTGCGCCGTGCTTGCGATTGTGTGCCCCCGGCTAGTTTGAAGACGGCGCGAGGGTCTTCCTGCGATAAGGACTCCCCGCCGGCCACGCCTCAATTCCAGCGCAGGTCATTTTTGGCGACTTCCGCAGGGGTGTCGCCACGCAGGTAATCAAATTCCGGCAGTTTGAGCCAGGTGTCGGTCCGCGGGTAAACGGCGCGGTAGGATTTTTCCTCCTTCAGATATTCCAGCTCCACCAGACGTTTCAAAAGTTCCTCAGTTTCGTCGTCCGGCTCGTTGTTGTTCCGTTCCAGAATGGCATCAAATTCTGCGCGAATCATCAACATGTCCCAACGCCAGTTTTTCCTGCCCCATTCCGGCAGAGCAGCGTCAATCATATGCGCCA
The DNA here is from genome assembly GCA_964411055.1 of uncultured Lentisphaerales bacterium. Classification (GTDB taxonomy): domain Bacteria; phylum Verrucomicrobiota; class Kiritimatiellia; order RFP12; family JAAYLN01; genus JAAYLN01. The sequence continues at coordinate 11,176 of CAYPJN010000018.1, forward strand.
ATTCCCGCGCACCCGCGGCATTGTTCCATCTCTTTTTGAGATCGGTCCAGATCTTCGGCTTGCGTTTGAGCGTGCCCCATTCTTCCGGAATATTGATGTCCCGCTGCCAGTGACTTTCTCTTGTGGACCAGATAACGCCTTCGTGGTTGGCTTCCAGCATTTCCAGAAGTTTGACGAATGCGTCAACGTCGGCACAGCCCAGTTCGTATGCGGCATAATCCTTTGCCGCCTGTCGCCAGTCGGTGGTGCCGGTGCGGTAGAAATGGGAGTAAAGAACCTTGTTGAAGTCTTCAAAGATTCCTTCGCTGTAAAGGGTGCCGCCGCTGGAAATATTCCGGACCTGCCCCCAAAGATGGGCAAAGCGCTGCGGAAGCGGGTTTGCACCGAAACCGCCCCAGGGGGAACGGCCCCACATGCTGATCTCGGGGAAGTTGATCATTTTGACCCGTTCCGGAAGGGGATTGTCCAGTTGCCACTGGTTGAAATTCTGGTGGTGGGTGTCAGACATGATCATGTCGATCCACGGTTCCTCGCCGGCATGGAGCTTTGCGTAAATATCCTCGATCTCGTGTTCGCCGTGGTAGTTGAAACACCAGGTGGTATAGACAACCTTCAGATCCGGGAATTTCTCCTTGTAGATCTTCGCCATCTCACGACCGCACATCAGCATCCCGTTGCTGCCCCACGGACGGCATTTTTCGCAGCCGCAGCCGCCTTCATCGTACGGCCAGATATTGAGATAATCCAGGTATTTTCTAGCGGCGGCATTCGCTCTGTGAATTCGCATAATGAGATCAAAACCGCCGGGGATGTTGGGGCAGATCTCGCGACCGTCGCGGCCGCGGCCGCTGTCTGCTGCGCGGAATTCCAGCGGGGTATCAATGAACCCGCCGTTCGCCATGCCGCCGCCATAGAATTTGAACCCGAGGGTGTAAGCGTGATCCAGGATTCTGTTTGCACGGACCATATCCGGCGTTTCCGGGTCAGGTCCGGAAAGATAACGGATGGTGGGCGCAACACCTGTCTGGATCACATTGAATCCCCAAAGCGCCAGGTCTTCAATATACTCAAAGACAAATTTCAGCGGAGCCTTCTGATAGGTGTTGAAGAAGTGGAGTGCCAGGTAAACACAGCGAAATCCCTTGGCTGGCTTGAACTTGCCCCGTTTGGTCCCGGCGGAACGCAGAAATTCGCCCAGCGCAGTCATCACCGCATTTTTTGAACCCACAAGGATCTGTTGATCTGCGAGTGCATATTCGCCTTCATCAAACTCCGGTGCCAGCTCAATGGCGGGGAACGGAATAGCGATCCCGCGGAGCGCTATGTGTCTTTGAAATGCCTTCTGCGCGACTTCCAGCAACTCTGCGGGAAGTGCCGTTTCACGTGTGTTCATATCAGTCCTTCCTTGGAAGCGGCGGCATTCGGTGATCGGAGCCGATGGCGAGGAATTTGCTCTTCGCGAGATTGTTGTACGCCAGCTCGCGCACACGGGTGACGCCCGGAAGCGCGAGGGCGAAGGCCTTCACGTCCTCCACGATGCCTTCATTGAAACCCGGGACAACCGGCATGCGTATTTCGATGGCCGCGCCGCGCGTGGAAAGGTACTTCAGGTTGTCCAGGATGAGTTCATTGCCGACACCAGTCCCCTCCTTGTGTCTGGCGCTGTCCAGGTGCTTGATGTCGTAGAGGAAGATGTCCGTGAACGGCAGCACCCGGTCGAACGAGGTGCGCGGAACACATCCGCACGAGTCCACCGCCGTGTGGATGCCCTCGTTGCGCATCTGGCGGAGAATCGCCTCCGACGCTTCGAGCTGCATCAGGCATTCGCCACCGGAGAGCGTGATGCCGCCGCCGCTTTCATCATAGAAGGGCTTGTCCGCCCGCAGGATGGCGCACGCCTTTTCGACGGAGAGTTCCTCTCCGTAGAGCGTGAGCGCCTTCCTCGGACAGACCTCCGCGCATTTGCCGCAAGCCTTGCATAATGTGCGGGCGAAGACGTGCTCCCCCTCCGGCGTGATCGTGTGACAGGGGCAGACCTTGGTGCACGCGCCGCAGGAGATGCAGTTGTGCGCGAAATAGCCGAGCTCCGGCCCGGCCTTCCATGTCTCCGGATTGTGGCACCACGCGCACCGGAGAGGACACCCCTTCAAAAAGAGGGTCGTCCGGATCCCCGGTCCGTCATGAACCGCGAAACGCTTGATGCCGGTGATGCGTACGTTCATACCGTGTCCCACGCGGGTACAACAGGGGAGTGGTTGGCGCGCCATATGCGCTGTTACCGCTCCGCCTGCCGGATAAAGTCGTCCTGCTCGGCCTTGGATAGATGTACGAAGAAGACATTCCATCCGCAGACGCGAACCTGCAGGTTCTGGTAGTTCTCTGGATGCTCCTGCGCATCGCGCAGGACCGACGGGTCGAATACGTTGCAGTGCATCGCAAAACCACCCAGTTTAAAAAACGTCTTGTATACGCCGAGCATCGCGAGGAGCCCGTCTTCGCCGGAGACGGCGGATGGGTGAAACACGATGTCCAAAACGGTGCCGTTAGGGAACTTCACGGCGTCGATGCTCGTCGCTACCGACTTGATGATGGCGGTGATGCCGCCAAACTCCATGCCCGGCCCGGGGCAGAGATTTTTGGAAATGGTGTCGCCGGAGCATCTGCCGTCCGGCGTCGCGCCGCACTTCTTTCCGTAGCGGACGTTGTGATTGATGGAAAAGAATCCGGCCTTGAAGACCCCTCCGCGGCCGTTGGGCTTTCCGGTTATCGAATCGCCGACCATGTCGGAGATTTTCCGCGTCAGCGCGTCGGCTTCGGGGTCTCCGTTGCCGTAGCGTTTCGCGCAGGAGCGGATGCGGCGGCGAAGTTTCTCGTGTCCCCGCCAGTTGCCCGCGAGCACCTTGCGGAACTCGTCCAGCGTCAACGCGTGTTCGTCGATGACGAATTTCTTGAGCATCATGAACGCGTCGACGGTCGAGCCTATGGAGGCGACAGTAAGGGAGCTGTTGTTGTACTTGACGCCGCCGTCGTAGGCGTCGCGTCCGCGCGCGAGACAGGAGGCGAATGTGCCGGAAAGTAGCGCGTCCGGATAGATTTCGCGGTAGTGCCTCTCCCACTCGCGCACGGCGTTCAACGCCCGGTCGATGGCGTATTTCGTGTAATGCTCGAAGTGCTCGTAGAGTTCGCCGTAGGTCTGCACGCCGTTGGCCAGCGCCTTCTCGAAGGCCTTCAGAAGGTTCATTCCCGCATTGCCGGTGCAGGGGATCTCGCAGCCGTAGGCCGCCGCCTCATAGCACCCGATCATGACGTAGTCCTCGGCCTCAGCGCGGCTTATCCCGGCCTTGACGAGCGAGCGGATGACGACGTCATCGTTGCAGAGAACGATGCTCGAATGGCCGCGGCGGATGGTATCGACGACGCGCAGGAGAAAGTCCGTCGGGGTGCTGGCCGAGACGCGGACGTGGATTTTCGGGCTGTGGATGTCTAGTCCGTCATACTCCTCGATGATCATCCGGGAGAGTTCGTTCGTGACCTCCGCGCCACCTGCATCCATTCCGCCGAGTTCGAGCGGCTGGTCGAACGGAACGCGCGCGACCCAGATCTTGTAGAGAAAGAAACGGAAGGTTTCGCGGAGCTCGGCCTCGCTCACACCGCGCGCGAGGTCGGCCCGGTAGAAACGGCGGAGTTCCTTGTCGAGACGTCCCATCGAGCGGTCGCGTCCGCCCGAGACGAACTCGTGGAGCGAGAAGAATGAATAGATTGTCTGAAGCGCCTCGCGGGTGGTCTCCGGCGGGCGCGCCGCGATGGCGCGCAGAACCGCCGCGCTGTCCGCGACGACCGGCTCCACCGCGTCGGCGAGGCGGTTCAGATAATCGACGATGGCGGCATACGTGGTCCGGACCGTTTCGTAGAATTCACGTTGCGCCGGATGCGTGCAGGAGACGAGGCGTGCCTCGGCTTCGGCAAGGATGCCGGAAAAGCCCTTGTCGAGGAGGCGGATCCAACCGGGGCAGACATGCCCGAAGTCCGCTGATCCGCACCAATAGCCCTCATTCCACGCGGCGTCGCTTTCAGCGGCGAGCGCCTGCATCGCGCCTTTGCAGACATCCTGTTGCTTATTCCAGTTGAAGCGCCTTAGCAGATCGCCGTGATCGAGCTTGTCCTGGAAGATGTCGTGGGCGTCCACCGCCACGCGCGCATGGCGGCACAGGAAGGCGAACAGGTTCGCCTTCTGAACCGCGGTCGACTCGCCCACATGCTCGCCGAGCACCCCTTCAAAACCGGATATCAGCTCTTCCGGCGCCAAGCCCGTGCCGGCAATCCATTGGACATCCGAATATTCGGAGTCCATTCTTGTCTTTGAAAAGTACACAGCCTTATATGGTTCGGAGCCGGGCGCGGGGCGATGAAGGCTATTCGGCGATGGCCTCCGCGCGGAGGATGTAGCGATCCTGCTCCGCCTTGCACATGTCGTTGAACCGC
>CAYPJN010000019.1:0-15616 GCA_964411055.1 uncultured Lentisphaerales bacterium
CCCGCCCGCTCCTCCATGCGCCCCCCGCGCGCCCCCCTGTGGCTAGCCGATTACGGCGGTGCGTTCGCCATTGACGCGGGGTCGGGAAATCTCCTAAGCTCGATGACACAACACCCATAAACCCAGCCTGGAGGCGGAACATGTTAATACTGCGAGGACGGTCGGTCGGCGGCAGTGAACCCGGGCGGCACATGCGGGCCGCATGGGGCTGCCGCGCGCGTCGCTGGCTCAGCCTGATGACGGCCGCGGCGGTCTGCGCCTCGCTGGCGCTGACCGGCTGCGAGGATGACGACGACTTCGATCATCGCCCGCCGGAGGGCCAGGGGGCGATCGTCGTCGACAACGACGGCTACCGGGACCTGCATGTCTACATCGACGGCGCCTACCAGGGCGAGGTCCGCGACGGGCACTGCACAGCCTTCGACCGGAGACCGGGCGTCTACCGCGTCGTCCTGGACGAGTCCGGCAGCGACCGCGGCTTCAGCGCGGACGTCGATGTGCTGTTGGGGCGGCTGACGATACTCGAGGCGACCGGCGGCGAGGCCTTCGGCGACGACCTATACGTCTCGCGTTTCTACGATTAGTCGGCCCGGCTGTCCCGCCCGCGGGCCGCGGGCGGATAAACCGCAAAAAGATGAAGGGAGAAGACATGATGAGTTCGATACGCAATGGATGCCTGATCCTGGCTGTGGCAAGCCTGGCCGCGCTCGGTTCTGGATGCGCAATGTTGCCTGGCGGCATAACCGACTCGACCGTGCCCATTGAGGGACGCCGCTACACCAACCTGGGACGCGTGCACACGACGGACAGCCGGGTGCACCTTTTCGGGCTGATTCCCGTCTCCGGCGCCAACACTACGCGCGACGCCATCGACGCCTGCATCCGTTCCCGGGGCGGCGACGCGATGATCAGCGTCACCGTCGAGTCGTATCGCCAGTGGTGGGTGCTCTTCACCCGCGCCGTGACGAGGGTGGATGGCGACGTCATCCGTTTCGAAAAATAGCCTGTTTGCCAACCGCATGCGGCGGCTGGCCGCGACCGCCGCCATTGGACTGGCGGCAGTTCCGCGTTTGGCCCTGCCGGCGGAGACCAACGCGCCGGCCGGGCCGGCCGGGCCACCCAAATGGGAGGCGGGCCTCTTCGTCGGGGCGACGCGTCTGCCGCACTACAAGGGGTCGGCCGGCTCGGACACGTATGTGCTGCCGGCGCCCTATTTCATCTACCGCGGCGACTGGTTCCAGGCCGACCGCGAGGGATTGCGCGGGATCTTTTTCAGGAATGTCCACATCGAGTCGCTGGTCTCCCTCTCGGGGCATCCGCCGGTGGACGACGACGGCGCGCGCCGGGGCATGCCGGATCTCCCGGCGCTGGCCGAGGCCGGACCGGCGCTGAAGTGGTGGCCTGTCGGCCGCCGCCGGCCTTTCGCCTGCTTCGTGCAACTGGCGGCCCGCGCGACGCTCTCGGTCGATGTCGACGACGGACTGGACATGGCCTACGAGGGTCTGCGCGGCGAACTCTCGCTCCATTGCTCGCGCGCCTTCATGAAAAGACGCTGGCGTCTCGGCGGCGCCCTCGCGGGCTATGCGGGCGACGGACGCTACCATGGCTTCTTCTACGATGTCCCGGCGCGCGACGCCACCGCCGCCCGGCCGGCCTACGACGCCGACTCCGGCTACGGCGGCTGCGGCCTCTCGCTCTTCCTGACGCGCCGGCTGACCGAGACCCTCAGCGGCGGGATCTATGCCCGCTGGGACTACCTGGGCGGGGCGGCCTTCCGGGAGAGCCCGCTGGTGGAGCGCGACAACGGCTGCACCCTGGGAGCCGCCATAATCTGGCGCTTCGCGCGGTCAAAGCGGCATGTGACACGCAACCGCAACGGGGAGCCGGACGACAGCTAGCACCTGCCGACGTACGGCCCTTTGTGCTATAGTGCGGCCGTTCTTGAACCACGGGAGCCTGACACATGAAGAACCGGAAAGCGCGTTTTGCCATCATCGGCGGAGACTTCACGCTCCGCGCGGCCATGCCCCTGGCGAGCTACCCGCGCGACCTGGCCGAACTCGCCGCCGTGTGCGACCGCAACCCGGCCATGCTGGCGCGGTTCCGCCAGGAGCATCCGGAACACGCGGCGGTGCGCCTCGTGCCGGACCTGAAGGACGTGCTGGCGATGAACGACGTCGACGCCGTCTTCGTCATGGTCCGCGACCAGTACCACCGCGACATGGCCGTGGCCGCCCTCGATGCGGGCAAGTCGGTCTACCTCGAAAAGCCCATGGCGCTCTCGATCGAAGACTGCGACGCGGTGCTGGATGCCGCCTTGCGCTCGCGCGGCAAGCTGTTCGTCGGCCACAACATGCGCTACTGCCGCTTCGTGCTCGAGATGAAGCGGATCATCGATTCCGGCATAATCGGCGAGATCCAGAGCGTGTGGTGCCGCCACTTCGTGAACTACGGGAGCTGCTACTTCCGTCACTGGTGCGCGCGCCGCGAGACGGTCAACGGACTCCTGCTCCAGAAGGGCTGCCACGACATCGACGTCATCCACTGGCTCGCGGGCGGCTACGGCACGCGGGTCGTCGGCATGGGCCGGCTCTCGGTATACAACCGCAACACCGGACGCCGTCTCGCGCCGGACGAGGCGCCCGACCGCTCGGCATCCATCAAGCCCGGCTGCTGGCCGCCGCTGGAGATCGACGGACTCCGTTCCGACATCGACGTAGAGGACTCGAACATGATCCTCTTCCAGCTCGGCAACGGCGTGCAGTGCTCGTACGAACACTGCATGTACGCGCCCGACAGCGAGCGCAACTACACCTTCATCGGCACCAAGGGCCGCGTCGAGAACATCGGCGACTTCGGCCGGAGCCAGATCCACGTCTTCACGCGGCGCGAGGACCGGCGCGATCCGGACATTGTCATCCCAATCGCGCCGGACACGGGCTCGCACGGCGGCTCCGACCCGAACATCTGCACCGCGTTCTTCGATTACATCGTCAACGGCATCAGGCCCGGCGTCTCGCCGGTCGCCGCGCGCAACGCCGTGGCGGTGGGCGCGATGGGCCACCACTCGGCGCGCAACGGCAACATGCCGATGGACATTCCGCCGGTTCCGCAACGCTTCGTCGATTTCTTCGGCGCGTAGCAAGCCGGCGGGGCCGCGCGGGCAATCGCGAACGTGGTTGGCGTTCGGCGCCGGCAGACACACATGGCGCCATGGATTGGTTCAGTATGGCATATAACATGCTGACAGCCACATGATGATCTCGCGCCCGGACATCGCCTCATGAACCGTGTTCAACCGCAACTGCTCCGAATCATGTTGCTATGCGCGGCCGCCGTTGCGCGGGGCGCGGCCACGGAAGTGGTCAACCTCGTCGTCGCGGGGAAGGACGACGCGCGGCTCGCCGCCTGCAGCACGCATCCCTTCGATGCCCGCCGCATCCTGCCCGGCGACGACGGCGCGTCCGCGCTCTCCACCGGACTCGACGCCGTCGCGGCGCGCGGCGACTCCGTGCCGCTCTCCCTGGTGATCAAAAGCCCCGAGGCGGTGCAACAGCTTGCGGTCAAGGCGGACGACCTCGCGTGCGGCGGCCGGACCCTTCCCGCGGCGGCCGTCGACATCCGTATCGTGAAGGTCTGGTACCAGTCCGGCAACGCCTGGTTCTCCGAGACCGCGGATCACGCCCGCCCGGTGCTGGTGCCCGAGCTGCTCCTGCACAACGACGATCTCGTGCGGATCGACGCGCAAGCCCGGTCCAACCTCGTGCTGTCCAAGGGCCGGCACGTGCCCTGCACACAGGCGGGCCTGGTTCCGGACGACGATGCCGCGACCCTCCAGCCCTTCCCCCTGGCGCGCGGGGAGGCGCGGCAGCTCTTCCTGAAGATTGCGGTGCCCGGCGACGCCGCGGCCGGCTGCTACACCGGCCGCCTCGCCTTCGCCGCCGACGGCCGTCCGGCCGGCGCCGTCCCGCTCGTCCTGCGCGTGCTGCCCTACGCGCTACCGCCCCCCCGCGCCCGCTTCTCCGACAACCCGTTCCGCTATTACGCGCCCGACGGACTGGGCGCGTTCACCACGCCGCCACCCGCCGACCTGCATCCGCTCGCCTTCGCCGAGACGCCGGAATACCGGCAGCAGGCGCACCTGCACACGGTGCATGTTTTCCCGCGGGAAACGACATCGCGCCAGATCGACCCAGTACACGCCATCGGAGCGGCGGCCCTCGACGCTTCACCGCCGCTTCCCGGCATCGAGAATCCGGCCGTCTGGCGCCGCAGCAAGGGCCTGGGCGCCTATCTCGCCGGATTCGACGGCGTCTGGCTGCCCACCATCACCGAGCCCGAATCCCCCTGGAACGACGCCGGCCGGCCGGCGTTCCGCTCCCGCTCGCTGGTCTACCCGACCACCACCGCCGCCATATCCACCCTCGCGTCCGAGGCGCTCCGCGAAGCCGCCGCCGACGTCGCGTACCTGAGCTATCTCGACACCCTGGCCCGCAGGCTGCTCGCCTCGGACGACCACACCCTGGTTGCCGAAGGCCGCCGCGCCCTGGCCTGGACGGAGGACATCAGCACGCCCCGCCCCGCACTGGACACCGTACGTCTCGACGCCATCGCCTGGATCGAGCGGCTGCATCAGTTTGCCAAACCATGATACGCCATCCACTCCTGATGATCATCGCCTGCGGACTGCTGCCAGCGGGCCATGCGGGCGTTGTCCGGGGACAGACGCTCAATGCCACGGAAGTAATCCATTCGAGCTGGGTCGCGCTCGACGGCGGCAGCACGGTCGAGTTCGTCGAGAAGAACCTGCGGCAGTTCTCCTCGTGCCTTAGTTCCAACTTCACGGTCATCCCGCCCGCGGGCGCCGCGACGCGGCAGCCGGAACAGGCCCACGCCGCCGCCGTCATCTACAACGACAGCGGCTGGCTGCTCGCGCTGCGCTTCCGGGCCGCGCATGACCCGGCCGGCGCCGGGAAGACCGAAATCTATATCCGCTCCCACAACCAGGATGTGCCCCCGCGGCATCTGGCGATCCTGCCGGCCGAAGCGCGCATCCCTTCGATGGCGCCGCTCGATTTCGGCGGCGCGATCGTGATACCCCACCGCAACCGTCCGGATCCCTCGCGTCCCCGCATCAGCGAGACCCGACCCGCCGACGGCTTCGGGCCCTGCGGACCGCTCGATCCCGATTTCAGGATCATGCGAACCGCCGCCGGCGAGTGGCTGATGACCTGCTTCTTCCGCTGGCGCGGCTTCGGCACGGATCTGCCGTTCAACCTAAGTACGGCCCGCCAGGGCATCGACTGGGGCTTCAAGATCATCCGCCACGGTCCCGACGGCGCCCGGTACGTCTTCGGCCCTTCGGACGCCCCTTGCGCCGAATACGCCACCCTGGCCTGGCCGCCGTTCAAGGCCCAGTTCCGCCACGCCGTCTACCGCAACTGGGTGCTCTTCGGCCTCACCCATCTGGCCGGGAAGGCCAACGAGGGCGCCAGGTCAAGTTGGGAAATCTCCGCCCAGGAGGCTGCCTACGGTTTCCGCAAGCCCGCGACGCCCACCTTCCAGCCGCGCGAGCCCGCGTCCGACGCCGTCTTCCTCGCCGCCCGGCTGGATCCTTTCCTGGCGGCCAACGCGAAATTCCTCTCCATGTTCTCGTACTCGCCGGAAAAGGGCTCGCCCGCGTTCAGTCTGCCCGAGAGCGTAAAAGATGAATTTTTCACCAAGGAGGTGCGCCGCCTCTTCACCTATCGCGACGATCTCGCCGAACTGCGCCGCGCCTACCTCCTCGACCGCCTCCTGGGGCGCGAAGTGAAGGTTGCCGCGCAGCCCCCCGCTCCAGCGGCGCGGCACGCCCCCGCGCCGGGCAGCCTGGACGCCCTGGAGGGCGCGGCGGGCGACCAGATCAAGCTCGACGAAGAACCGCTCTTCTGAATGGATACGACGATGACCTTGCACCACGGCTTTCCGGTGTGTTGCCCGCGCGTGGCGCGGCGCATCCCGCCCGGCCTTTTAGGCCTGCCGCTGCCGGTGTGCCTCTCCGCGATGCTCGCCGCGGCCGGCGCCCTCCGCGCCGCCCTCCCCGCGCCCGCGCTCGCGCTCGATCCCGCGCGGGCGGCGCCCGCGGCGGGCGTCAGCGTCGCGCGGGGCGCCGCGCCCGACGGCGCCGACGCCCTGGTCTTCGACGGCACCTCGGAGGGCGGCGTGCCGTTCCCCGTCTCCGCCGAGGAGCGGAAGACCCTCGCCGGCGACGAGATCAGCGTCAGCCTCTGGGTGCGCGTCGACCGCCTTTCCGAGTCCCCGATCGGCCTGGGATACCGCGTCCTGCGGTGGCAGCAGCCGCCGCAGGCGCCGCTGATGCTGGAGGCCGCGACCGTCGCCACCACCTTCGGCGCCTACAACATCTTCTCGCCGGTGGAGCAGCCGCTGGCGACGGGCGCCTGGCACCATGTCGCCTTCACGTATTCACTGTCGAACCTCACGTACGCCACCTACTACGACGGCATTCCCCAGCGCGCCGGCGCCGTCGTCGCCGACCTGCCCGCGCCCATCTCGATACCCGGCCTGATCGGCGCCCTGGGCGGCGGGCGCTTCGCCGGGGCCATCGCCTCGGCCCGCGTCTGGCCGCGCGCGTGGCCGGCGGACGAGCTCCTGCGCTTCCAGCCGTCGCCCGCCGCCGCGCGCGCCCTGGCGGCCTCCCTGGCCGCGGTCGCGGCCGACACCCCCCACGCACCCTTCCGCCAGTGGTGCGCGGCCCTCGCGGCCGAGGCGCAAGACGGCCGGCCGGCCGCCATCCGCCGCTGGCAGTTCATCGCGCGCGCGGCGCGCGACCTGCCGACCCTCGCGGCCTGGGCCCGCGCCCTCGCCGCCGGCAGCCTCGCCCGCGCCCCCTTCCTCGCGACGTCGATCCATCCCTACTCCCACGAGAAGCGCCTGCCGTTCCGCCTGCCGCACGACGGCGTCCCCGCCGACATCCTGGACATCGCGCTGGCCCAGGGCGAATACGAGTCGGCCTCCTTCATGCTGCATCCCCTGCGTGACGTCGCGCGGCTCGGGATCGCGGCCACCCCCCTGCGCGCCGATTCCGGCGCCACCCTGCCGGACGGGGCGCTCGACATCCGGATCGTCAAGTGCTGGTTCAATCCCGCCGGCGGATGGAACTCCTACTTCGCCGGCGGCCGCGAGTTTCCGACCCTCGCGCCCGAACTGCTGCTGCATGACGACGCCCTCGTGAAGGTCGACCACGACCGCCGCGCCAACCTCCTGCGCGTCGACTACCGTTCCGGCACGCGCTACGTAAACATCAGCCGCGCGGGCACACCCTCGAACATCGAGCCCTTCAACTATGTCCGCGAACCGGTCGCCGACGCGCCTGGGCCCCTGCCGCTGCCGCTGCCGCTCACCGAGGGCTGTGGCCGGCAGTTCTGGGTAACCCTGCATGCGCCCTCCAACGCCGCCCCCGGCACCTACACCGCGGAGATCGCCTTCACCGCCGACGGCGTCCCCGCCGGCACGCTGCGCCTCGCCGCGTCCGTCCGCCCCTTCGTCCTGCCGCGCCCGATGACGCGCCACGACCCCGGCCGCGAGTACCTCGGCGCCTTCATGAACCACTGCCGCCTCGCCGATCATGCGGCCCTCGGCAAGAGCCGCGGGCAGGCCGAGCGGCGCTTCCTCGCCGAGATGCGCAACATGGCGGCCCACAACATGCTGCACCCCTTCATGACGGGCTTCGACCGCGAGGAGGACGACGAGCTCTCCATCCGCCAGTTCCAGCTCATGCGCGAGGCCGGGATGCCGCTGCGGCCCCTTTTCGGCGGCAGCGGCTTCGATCCCGCCTGGATGGGCTGGATGCGCGAGGGCGGCTCGCCGGACAAGGATCCCGCGGCCTATGCCGGGTTCAAGAGGGATTTCGAGCGGCGCATCCTGCGTGCGGCCGGACGCTTCGACGAGATCCTGGGGCATCGCGACGTCTACTTCTACGGGCTCGACGAGGCGGGCCCCAACACCGTGCGCCAGGAGTTCGCGTTCTTCGCGCTCCTGCACAAGCACGGCTTCAAGGCTTTCGTCACGTCCGGGGTGGCCGCCTACGCCAATTTCGTCGTCGACGCCAACGACATCCCCGCGCGCATCGACGAGGCCGAGGCCCGGCGCTGGCGCCTCGGCGGGGCGCGGCTCTTCAGCTACGCCTGTCCCTTCACCGGCCCCGAGAATCCCGAGGTCTGGCGCCGCACCAAGGGCCTGCGCATGTACATGGCCAACTACGACGGCATCGCCGAATATGTCTGGTACGAGGGCTACCACATCTGGAACGACTTCGTCGCCGCCGGCCGCTACAAGAACTTCAACATCGTCTATCCCACGCGCGACGGCGTCATCGACACCGTCGCCTGGGAAGCGCTGCGCGAGGCCTTCGACGACGTGCGCTATGCGACGCTCCTGAAGCAGCTCGGAACCGCTGCGATGGCCGCATCCGATCAGGAGACCGCGATCCTGGGACGCCAGCACATCTTCTGGCTGGAATCGACCGACCCCGAGACCGTCGACCTCGATGACTTCCGCGACGGCGCCGCGGGGCGCATCGCCACGCTCGCCCGGCGGCTGCCGGATTTCCGCTCCCCCGCAGCCCCCTGGGCGCGCTTCGCGCCGCCCGCCGCGCGCCCCGCGGACACCGCGGAAACCGCGCGCGCCGGCGACGACCCCGAAGCGCGTGCCGAGAGCAGCCTGGCGCTGGCAAAAAACCGGATCGCCCGGAACTTCCACGACCAGGCCGTCCCCCCGCTCATGGCCGCCGCCGCGACACAGGGGCTCTCCAAGGAGCGCCGGGCCCGGATCATGCTGGATCTGGCCGGCACCCACCGCGTGCTGGGCGACGATCCCGACGCCCGGAAGATCTACCGGGATATCCTGGACGGCGGCGAGCCGCCGGAGCTGCTCAACGAAGCCTTGCGGGGACTGCTCGAAACGGTCGTCTGCCCCGCCGAATACGACTGGGTGCCGACCCCGGCGGCGCTCGACGAGGCTTTGGCCATCTACGACGAAGCCCGCAAGGGGGGCCGCCTCACCCGCCAGGCCGCGGCCGACCTGGTGGTCCTCATGACCCCGGCCTTCATTGCCGCCGGCAAGGCCGGGACGGTCGTCGACCTCGGCGAGACGCTGCTGGCGGCCGGCGCGTCGCCGCCGTTCAGGGGACGCGACGCGGCGCGCCTCCTTGAAAGCCTGGGCGATGCCTGCGTCGCGCTCGGGCAGCATGCCAGGGCCGTCGCCTTCTTCGACCGCGCCGAGCCGGCGGGGCAGTTGCGCCTGCTGGAGAAGATCGGCGACAACGCCCGGCTGGCCCGGAATTTCCGGCGCGCCCAGCAGGCCTATGCGGACATGATTCCCCTGATCGACAAGGACGAGAACAAGTCGCTCTACAACCGCATATCGCGCCGTGTCGTCCAGCTCACCAAGGGTACGCGCGCGTCAACCGCCCCCACGGCCCAGGAGGTCTTCGACGCCCCGGACGGCCCCGGGACGCTCACCCTCGATGAGTAGCGCGGCAGACGCAGTCTCCAGCGGTTTCCCGCAGCTACCACCGGTCACGCTTCACGCCATCACGTGTCACGTGTCACGCTCCACCTACGGCCGCTGCTCCCAGGTGTTGTTGGTCATGTTGCGGAACCAGCGGGGACCGGTCGACCCGTTGTACCAGAGCCACGCGCCGTCGTTCTGCCGGTAGAGGAAGGGATAGACCGTGCTGCTGGTCCAGAGCCAGCCCATGTCCTGCGAGTAGAGCCAGATGCTCGACGGAGTGGCGTCGGCCGCGACGAAGAAGAAACCGTGCTTGTTGTGCCAGATCCAGCCTTCGCCGCCCATCGGGGCGTAGTCGCCGAACCAGGTCAGCCGCCGCCAGCCGCCGCCGATGTCCTGGTAGCCGGCATCCCATTCGCCCACGCTGAAGTAGGCCTGCGCGATCGGGCTGACGACATAGCCGTCGGCGATGCCGACCGCCGTCAGCCACGCGGACGAGTTGACGGAAACCGGAGTGGTGTAGACGTCCGAGCCGATGTCGGGCGTGCTGCCGTCGAGGGTGTAGTAGATGACCGCTCCCGGCGTGGCGCAGGCCAGCGTCACGCTGACCGGATCCGCTGTCGTGCCGCCGTCCGGCGTGATCGTCGGCGTCGCGGCCTGCGGCACCGTCAGAGCGAACAGCGTGCCCTTGTTCGACGCACCGCCCTGGAAGGTCAACCCGTAGAAGGTCGCGCCGCTCAGGGTCATGCCGCCCTCCGGGTAGGCGCCGTCGCCCGCACCCCCGAAGGTGCGCAGCGCGGTGAAGTCGCCCCCGTCCGTGTTGATCCGGAAGGCCAAGCCCCTGCCGTTGGAGCCGCCTCCGTAGGTTGCGCCGTAGAGCGTCGAACCGGAACGCGTGAGCATGCCGTAGGGATAGGCGCCGTCGCCGGCCCCTCCGGCAAAGTGATGCAGCACATTGACGACCCGCACGAAGTTGAAGCCGCCGGCCCATTGCATGTGTGACTCGAAGATTACGCCATAACCATGGACGCCGCCGTAGGCGGTGGTGCCATACATGTAGCCGTCGGCCAGCACGACCCCGCCGTTGGGTCCGCTGCCGTCCGTGGCGCCCCCGAAGTCGTGGATCACCGCGTAGCCCGTGCCGTCGGTTCCGATGCAGAAGATTGTCCCCTGGCCGTTCGCCCCTCCGCCCGCGCAGACGCCGTAGAGGGTGGATCCGGAGATCGCAAGTTTGGCATTATATCCGGGATACGCGCCGTCGCCGGTTCCGCCGGCGAACGAGTGCAGCACCGCAAAGCCCGTGCCTCCGGTGCCGATCTTGAAGATCACGCCCCTGTCGCTGGCGCCGCCGGATTCCGTCATGCCGTAGAGCGTTGACCCGGACAAGAGCAGATCCCCCATGGGATAGTTGCCCCCGGCCCCTCCGTCAAACGAATGCAGCAGCGTGTAGGTCGTGATTCCACCGAGGATGGATGGAACATGCCGTTTGAAAATCGTGCCGGCGTTGCTGGCGCCGCCCGCTGAAGTCATCCCGTAGGTCGTCGTGCCCCCCAGCAGACTCCAGGCCATGGTCACGGCGCCCATGGGCGTCGCCCCGTCCGATACGCCGCCCGCGAACGAGCGGATCAGGCTGTAGTCCGAGCCGTCGTTCTTGATGGAGAAGAGGGTGCCGTTTCCGCCGGTTCCGCCCTCGGATGTCATCCCGTAGATGGATGATCCGCGCAGAGTCAATGCGCCATAGGGATTCGCGCCGTCGTTCCCCACGCCGAACTCGTGCAGCCTTTCGTACTGCGCCCCCGCGCTGCCAATGCCCAGCCAAACCAGGCACGCCGCAATGATCAATAGACTGCCAGCCAGCCGTTTCATGCCAGACCTCCTTAAGCCGGCGGAGCCTCGCGGATCACCGGACTTCAAAATGCGTATGCCGTTCAGACAGCCAGAAGACTCCCTGGCCCGTGTTTTTATTATCATGAGCCGCATGGCGAATGTCAAGCGCAATCAACTGGTTTCGCAAGCAACCGCTCTCGACAATCGGTGTTTGTTCGGCTATGTTTATTTAATGCATTTTTGTTTTGAAGCGGCGAGAAACGCGGCGCAGGCGCAGGTGGATTCCGGCCTGATCCAGGGCGGCGTGATCGCCTCTACCCTGTCGGATGAGATCATCCTGGTGGGTCGGCAGTGCGTGAAACCCGTGTCGCGGCCCATGACGGAAGAGTCCCGTTTCGACATGGCCTCGGTCGGCAAGGTCTTCACCACCGCCTGCATCGTCCGGCTCATCATCGAGGGCCAGGTGGATCCGGACGTCCCCTTCACCCGCTATATTCCCGAGCATGTCCTGGGGGAGGCGTGCGAGATCACGGTGCGGGATCTGGCGATGCATGTCAGCGGATTCGACAACAGCAAGCCCTACAACTCCTTTATTCCGGAGGTCTTCGACCGGGAACTCTTCAACAAGCGGCCGGTACGTCCCCGGCTGGAGGCTTTCGAGTACGCCTGCTCCAATTTCATCACCCTGGGCAAGATCGTCAACCGGATATCCGGCCTGGACCTCGACGCCTTCGCCCGGCGGCATGTCTGGGACCCGTTGGGCATGACGGCCACCACGTGGCACGCGCCGGGCGCGGGGCCCCATGAGGTGGAGCACTGGGATCCAAACCGCCCGGCGGGCCAGCACAACGACGATGATTGCTTCAAGGCGCCGTTCCCGCTGGGCAGCGGCAGTTGCTTCTCCAACATCAAGGACATGATGCGGTTTGCCCGCGATGTGCTGGAGCGACGGACCTTTCCGCGGGAATATTACGACCTGATCTTCACGTGCGCCTTTGAGAAGCAGGGGGCCCGGCGCAGCTTCGGCTGGGACATGACCGACACCAAACGCCCGAAGGGGCTTTCGCGCCGGACCATCTTTCACTCCGGCTGGACCGGGCAGACCATCTGTGTCGACCCGGAGAATGATTTTGCCGCCGTGATCCTGACCTCCCGCATGGGCGGCTGGCAGGCGGCTTACGACGGCCGCAACCGCGTGATCGAAGCCCTCGCCGGTCAATAATTCCTACACGGCGAAGTAATGCGCCTGGGGATGGTGAACGACCAGGGCGGAGGTGCTCTGCTCGGGCACCATCTGGCACGACTCGGTCAGGCTGATCCCGATCCGGTCGGCCTGCAGCAGGGCCAGCAGCGGACGCTGCCCCTCGAGGTCGGGCGCAGCGGGATAGCCGAAGCTGTAGCGCGCGCCGGCGGTCTCGCCAAGGCATAGCTCGCGACGCATTCTGGCATGCCAGCAGGCGGCCAGCGCCTCGGCAAGCTCGACGCTCAGGCCGTGGAGCAACAGGTAGTCCTGGTAGCGGTCGGCGGCGCGCAGCGCCTCGATCGCCGCCGGCAACCGATGCCCGACGGTCACGACGAAGGCGCCGACCAGGTCGCCGCCCTCCGCCGCCGTCTTGAAGTAGTCGGCGATGCAGAGTCCCGGCGCGAACGACTGGCGCGGAAAGGCGAACTCCACCGCGCCGCCGGGTGTCTCCAGGCGCAGGGTCTCGCCCGCCGCCTGGGTGCGGAAGTAGCCGTAGGAGACCGCCGCCTCGAGCAGTTGCCCGTCGCGCACGCGCTGCAGCAGGGCAAGGTAGCGCGGGCGCGCCTCGTCGCGGAGCAACGCCTCGTGACGCTCCGGCGAGAGGCCCTTGCGGTGGTAGCCCCAGCGCGTGGCGAAGAGCGCGGTCTCGTTGACAAACGGAAGCAGGTCGTCAAGCGG
The DNA here is from genome assembly GCA_964411055.1 of uncultured Lentisphaerales bacterium. Lineage (GTDB taxonomy): Bacteria > Verrucomicrobiota > Kiritimatiellia > RFP12 > JAAYLN01 > JAAYLN01. The sequence goes on from CAYPJN010000019.1 coordinate 13,256, forward strand.
CACGCCGGTCACCTGGCGCACGCCCAGGAAGGGCGCCGCGGGAACGGGGTGGTCGCGGGCAGGCGCATCGCCCTCGTGCGCCGCCGACGCGTCTGCCCCGGCCGGGGAAGACGCGGCCTCCGTGGCGGGCGCCGGCGTGCCCTTCAGCGTGCCGGCCTCGAACGCGCGCAGGGCGCGCAGTCCGTCGAAGGCGTCGGCGCAGTAGACCACCGGCGCGCCGTAGTTGGGGGCGCACTCGCGGGCTACGAAATTGGGGGTCAGCGCCGCGCCGCCCAGCAGCACCGGCTGCGTCAGGCCCGCCGCGCGGAACTCGGCCAGGTTCTCCTTCATCAGCAGCGCCGACTTGACCAGCAGCCCCGAGAGGCCGATCACGTCGGGGTTCAACTCGCGCGCCTTCTCGATGATGGTGGCGGCGGAAACCTTGATCCCGAGGTTGTGGACGGTGTAGCCATTGTTGGAGAGGATGATGTCGACGAGGTTCTTGCCGATGTCGTGCACGTCGCCGGCGACCGTGGCCAAAAGCACGGAGGGGCCCGCCGAACGGGCGTCGCCCTCCAGCGCCGGAGCCAGATGCCGGACCGCAGCTTTCATCGCCTCGGCCGACTGCAGTACGAAGGGGAGCAGCATCTCGCCGCTGGCGAAGAGTCGGCCCACCTGCTGCATGGCCGGCACGAGGATGTCGCGCACGATGTCGCCGGCCGGCATGGCGTGCAGCAGATCGTCGAGCGGCTCGTCGAGGCTCTCCCGGTCGCCGCGCAGGATCGCCTCGGCCACACGGGTCTCGGGGCGCGTGGCGGCAGCGGTCGCGGAGTCCCCGCGCCTGCCGCCGTCGGCGGGCGCCGCGGCAAAGTGACGGATGAAGGCGCCGAGCGCCGTTTCACCGCCACCGGGATCGCGGTTGTAGATCAGGTCGAGCGTCACCCGGCGCGCCGCCTCGTCGATGGCATGCAGCGGCAGGATGCGGGCGACATCGACGATCGCGGCGTCGAGCCCGGCCGCCACGGCCTCGTGCAGGAAGACCGAGTTGAGGATCCGGCGCGCGGCCGGCGCGAGGCCGAAACTGATGTTGCTGACGCCAAGCACCGTGCCGACGCCGGGCAACTCGGCCTTGATGCGCCGGATCGCCTCGATGGTCGCGGCGGCCGCGCCCCGCAGCGACTCCTCGCCCGAGCCGATGGTGAAGGTCAGCGCGTCGAAAAGGAGATCCTCGGGCCGCAGGCCGTGGTGCCCGACCGCCCGCGCGTAAATCCTCCGGGCGGTGGCCAGCTTGTCGTCGACCGTCATCGCCATGCCTCCCTCGTGGATGACGAGGGCGACGACGGCGGCGCCATGGCGTCGGGCCAGACGGCAGACGCGATCGAGATTGGCGCCGCCGTCTTCGAGGTTCACCGAGTTGACGATGCAGCGCCCGGGATGGAGCCGCAGGGCGGTCTCGACGACCTCGGGCCGCGTCGAGTCGACCATCACCGGCAGCTTGCTGCCCGTCCGCAGCAGGCGCACGAGGGTGGCCATGTCGGCCGCCTCGTCGCGTCCCGCGTAGGCGGCGCAGAGGTCGAGCGCCATGGCGCCCTGCGCCTCCTGGCGCTGGGCGATCGGCAGGGCGCCCGCGAGGTCGCCCGCCAGCAGCGTGTCGCGGAAGGCCTTCGAGCCGTTGGCGTTGAGCCGCTCGCCGATGAGGAAGGGCGGGATCTCGGGACGCAGCGGCTGGACGGCGTAGGCCGAGGTGACTGCGGGCGCGGGCGACGGCGGACACCGGCACGCGGGCACGGCATCCTTCAGTGCCCTCTTCAGGGCGGCGATATGCCCGGCCGTCGTGCCGCAGCATCCGCCGACGATGGAGACGCCAAGCTCCGTGACGAAACGGCGGGTGGCGTCGGCAAAGGCCTGGGGATCGAGCGGATAGTGGGGCTGGCCGTCGCGGACGACCGGCAAGCCGGCGTTCGGCATGACGGAGATCCGCCCGGGCCAGAGCTGCGTGAGGGCGGCGACCCGCGGACCCAACTCGCGCGGGCCGGAAGCGCAGTTGAGGCCCAGCGAGAAGAGCGGAAAGGGGGCCAGGGTGGCCGCGACGGTGGCCAGGTCGCAGCCGGCGAGCATCGTGCCGGTCGCTTCGATCGTAACCGAGACCATCACGGGGATGTCGCGACCGAGGCGATCGAGGGTGTCGAAGCAGGCCACGAGGGCCGTCTTGATCTGCAGCAGATCCTGGCAGGTCTCGAAGATGAGCAGGTCGACGCCCGCCGTGGCGAGGGCCTCGACCTGTTCCGCCGTGGCGACGGCCAGCGCATCGACAGGCACCTGGTCCAGCAGCGCGAGCTTGGTGCCGGGGCCGATCGAGCCGCAGACGAAGACGCCGGGACG
>CAYPJN010000020.1:0-15589 GCA_964411055.1 uncultured Lentisphaerales bacterium
CGGAGATCGCCAAATGGCTCCGAAACCGCGTGCGCGTTGGCGACAAGGATGTGCTGCCGGACAGCGAGCAGGCGCTGAATTTCGCGATCGTCCGCGACGCGCTGTACGACGCCTGGGATCAGCCGGTGCGCTCCGAGGCCGGCGCGCGCCCCGCCGAGGCCGAGTTCTCGCTCGACAGCAGCGGGCGCATCTCCGCCGCGCGCATCATTCAATCGTCGGGGAGCCCCGTTTTCGACGCCTCCGTGCTGGCTGCGATCCGGCGCACGGGGCGTGTCGACGGACTCTCGGCCCGCTTCCTCCGGGCCTTCCCACGGCTATCGGTCGAGTTCAAGCTGACCGAGTAGCCGCCTGTAATACACTTGCCTTCCGCGCAGCTTGCCTTTAACCTGCCTTCATCGCATGTATGGCCTTTTACTCCTGGTCTCGAACAACGCGATGAACTTCCTGCCCGTCGTCCTGCTGCGCGACCGCGAAGCCTTCTGGCATGCCCTGCGTGCGCGGGGCCTGGGATGGCGCGACCTGCTGGGGCTTGCCATTTTCATCGGGGTGGTCTGTGCCCTTTACGGCACGGTCATGGCGGGATGGCGGTCGCCGCGCCTTTCGCTATATGTCGCTTTGAAACTGCCGGCGCTGTTCCTTGGAACCGCCGCGATGGTCGCCGGGTTCAACTGGATGACGGCCAGCCTGCTGACTTCCGGACTCTCCCTGCGCTCCACGCTTTTCGTCGTGTTCGCGTCCATGACGGTCGGCTGCTGGATTCTGCTGGGACTGCTGCCGGTGGCCATTTTCTTTCTGGTCTCGGGCGTGTCCCGATCCGGCGCGCACGACGAGCTCCGCTATGCTCACAACATGATTCTGATGACCCACATTGCGATCCTGGCTCTTGCGGGCCTCGCCGGCAACAGCGCCTTGCTGAAGGGACTGCGGCGCGTGGTAAACCCCTGCTGCCCGGTGCCCGTGCTGTTCGCATTCTGGATTGCGGCCTTTGCCTTTGTGGGTTGCCAGTTGTCGTGGATCCTGCGGCCGTTCGTTGGCAGCCCATTCTACCCTGTGGTCTTCTTGCGCCCCGACGCGCTGGATCGGAATTTCTATGAGTTCGTCTTCGCCGAGGTGATCCCGTTCCTCACAACGGGTGCGAGATAGGAGAAACACAATGACCGAGTCCTGCAATCCATCAAACGTGGCCCCCCCGCCAGTCAATGCCGACGATCAGTCAGCCTCTCCTGGCAGCCTGGTGGCAGCACTGCTCAAGGCGCCCGAGCTGGTGGCGTATGCCATAGCATCATCCAAACCGGGGCGAACCTGGAAGCCCGCCCTCTCGTTCCTCGCCGTCGCCGTGGCGTGCCACGCCGTGTTCGGCCTGGCCATCGGCCTGTTCGCCGGGTGGTCGGTGGGGCTCATGGATGTGGTTAAGGCGCCGCTGGTCGCCGTCTGTTCGCTCTTGCTCTGTTTCCCCAGCCTGTACGTCTTTGCCTGCGTGTCGGGCGCGCCTCTTGCGGTTCCCCAGGCTGTAACGCTGGGTTGTGCGTGCATGGCCATGGTCGGGCTGCTCCTGGCTGGCCTGGCGCCCGTAGCCTGGTTGTTCGCCGTCTCCACGCGTAACCTGCCTTTCATCGTCTGGCTGACGCTGACAATCTGGCTCGTAGCCATGTCGTTTGCCATCCGGTTTGTGGGCAAGCTGAGGGCCTGCGTCCTCTTCCAGCGGCAGGGAGGCATCAAGCTGTGGTTCATGATCCTCATGGTTGTCACGCTGCAGATGACCACCTGCATGCGGCCCATGCTCACCCGTCCCGCGACGGGATGGTGGATGAGCGAAAAGAAGTTCTTCCTCGCGCACTTCGGGTCTGCCTTCTCGTCACAGGATCAGAAACCCCGCAAGCAACCGCCCCTGCCCGCGCCTTAACCCCCGTTGCCCAGTAATCCGCCATGAACACGCTGCATGTCGCCGCCCAATATTTTCTGAACCACCGTCTGCGACCGGACGAGGCGCGCGCACACGTGCGCCCTTCGCCGCGGCGGGCTACGAATGCATCTATCCGCCATGCCCGCCGGGCTCTTCGGCCCGGTCATCCTCGCGCCGTGTTGATCTCCCGGCCATCGAGCCAGGCGCCGATACTCTCCGCGAAAACCGCCAGGTCGGTCAGGCGCAGCCGCGCCCGGCCGTCCAGTGAGGTCGGCTGGGCGTTGACGATCACCAGATTCCCGCCGGCCCGCAGGGTCTGCTCGGGCAGCGCCGCCGCCGGAAATACCGTCAGCGAGGTGCCGAGCACCAGCATCAGGTCGGCTTGCCGCGCCTGCGCGACGGCATCGGCGAGCGCGGCTTCGGGCAGGGCTTCGCCGAAGAAGGTGATGTCGGGCTTGTAGGCCGCGCCGCAAGCGGCGCAGCGCGCGACCCGCTCCCGTTGCAGCAGCGTGCAGATCTCGGCGTAGGCGGCCGCGCGGCCGCATCCGGTGCAGTGGTGCCGGAACGGCGAGCCATGAATCTCGATCACGCGGCGCGAGCCGGCCTTCTGGTGGAGCATGTCGATGTTCTGGGTGATGACCGCCTGGAGCCGCCCCTCCTGCTCGAGGCGCGCGAGCAGCGTGTGGACCGGCCCGGGCGCGTGGCGGTCCAGGCCGTAGATCAGCTCGCGGCACCCCTCGTAGTAGATCGCGGGATCGCGGCGGAACCAGCCGAGGTCGAAGATGCGCTCGGCCCCGGGGCGCGAGTAGAGCCCCTGCGGTCCGCGGAAATCCGGAATGCCGGCCAAGGTCGAGATGCCGGCCCCGGTCAGGGCCACCACGTGGCCGGCCTGCAGCAGCATCTCACGCAGGCTTGGGGTCGCATCCGTCATACGTAATATCCTACGGCACCCGTCGCATGATGTCACGCCTGCAGGGAGCCGGTGAGTTCGGACACGGACGCCATGCGGTGGCGCACCAGGTAGTCGCGGATGCCGTCGATCACGCGCAGCGGGGTGGAGGGGTCGATGAAGTTGGCGGTGCCGACGGCGACCGCCGTGGCCCCGGCGATCAGGAAGGCGATGGCCTCGCGCGCCCCGACGATGCCGCCCATGGCGATGATCGGCGCCTTGACGGCCTGCGCGGCGTCGTAGACGTGCTTGAGGGCCACGGGGTGGATGGCCGAGCCGGAGAGTCCGCCGGTGCGGTTGGCGAGCACCGGGCGGCGGCGCTCGATATCGATCGCCATGGCCGGCAGGGTGTTGATCAGCGAGAGGGCGTCGGCGCCGGCCTCGACGGCCGCGCGCGCGAAGGGCCCAATGGCCGGCACGTTGGGGGCGAGCTTGGGGATCACGGGCAGCCGCGTGCGGCGCCGCACGGCGGCGACCACCGCGGCCAGGGCGGCGGGATCGGTGCCGAAGGCCGCCCCGCCGGCCTTGACGTTGGGGCAGGAGACGTTGATCTCGAGCGCCGCGACGCCCGGCGCGTCGCTGAGGCGCGCCGCCACCTCGGCGTACTCGTCGATGGTCACGCCCCAGATGTTGACGATCACCGGCACGCCGAACTCCCGCAGCCGCGGCAGGTACTGCCCGATGAAACCGGCCACGCCGGGACCCTGCAGACCTATGGCATTGAGCATGCCGCCGGGCACCTCGACATGCCGCGGCAGGGGATTGCCGGGCCAGGGTTCGAGCCGGATGCCCTTGACGGTGATGGCGCCGAGACGCCGCACGTCGAGCCAGTCGGCATACTCGACGCCGTATCCGAAGGTGCCCGAGGCGACGGTGACGGGGTTGCGCATGGCGAGCCCGCCGACATTCACCGCCAGATCGGGTGTGGCGGCCACGCTCATGCCGGATCCTCCCAGACGATTTCGCGCGCCTCGAAGACCGGCCCGTCCTTGCAGACGCGGGCGATGCGCGTGCCGCCATTCGGCGTGCGCAGCTTCTGCACGCAGGCGAGGCAGGCGCCGATGCCGCAAACCATGTGGTGGTCAAGCGAGAGCCAGACGCGGCAGCCGGCGGCGATGGCGCGCGCACCGACAGCGCGCAACATGCCGTCGGGACCGCAGGCGAAGATCTCCGCGGCCGCGTCCGCGTCCGCGATGTACGGGTCGAGCAGCGCGGTCACCAGGCCGCGCGTGCCGCGTGAGCCGTCCTCGGTGGCGACCCCGACCCGCCATCCGAGATCCTCGAAATCCCGCACGCAGAGCACGTCCTCCGCGCTGCGTCCGCCCAGCAGGGCAACGCCTTTGCGCGGCAGGCGTGCGGCGAGAAAAACGAGCGGGGCGACACCGTAGCCGCCGCCGACCAGGATGGGCGCAGTCGCGGCGCCGGTCAGCGGAAAGCCGTTGCCCAGGGGGCCCATCAGGTTGACGGCGTCGCCCGCGCGCAGCGCGGCCATGCTCTCCGTGCCGCGTCCCACGCGCTTGTAGAGCAGCGCCAATGCGTCTTCTTCCGCGCGGTAGATGCTGAACGGCCGCCGGAGGGCAGTCGGTTCGAGTCCCGGAACGCGCAGGTGAACGAACTGCCCCGGGCGGGCGGCCGCCGCAATTACGGGCGCCTTCAGGCGGAGCAGGTGGTAGCCCCCGGTCAGCGCCCCATGCGCCAGAACCATGGCATCACAGATGGGCATGGCGCGTAGTGTGCTGCATTTGAGGGGACGGGTCAAGCCGATCCCTCGGCAATCAGCAATCCTCAATATTCTCAACATGGGGCGGTTCATCGGAATCGCTATCGAAATCGGAATCGGAATCGCCAGGATCGATGGTGTAGTCGACTCCGATTCCGATTTCGATAGCGATTTCGGCGCCCTGCACGATGTCGCGGCGGACAAAATGAGAATTGTCGCCCCCAGGGTCGCCCTGTCGCTCCTTGCGCTGTCGCTCCTTGCGCTTGCGCTGCCCGGCGGTTGGCCGTATAATTCATTCGTTTTTTTTGCGCGAACGGAACTCACATGGCCTCCTTCATCCTCCTCGTGCTTGGCGCGATCCTGGTCAACAACTTCGTCCTCAACCAGTTCCTGGGCATTTGCCCCTTCCTGGGTGTCTCAAAGCGCCTCGATACCTCCCTGGGCATGTCCGGCGCGGTGATTTTCGTGATGACCGGCGCGGCGGCCGTGACGTGGTGCGTGCAGCGCTACCTGCTGCAACCCCTGGGTCTCGGCTATCTTCAGACCATCGCCTTCATCCTGGTGATCGCCACCTTCGTGCAGCTCGTCGAGATGCTGCTGAAGCGCCACTTGCCGCCGCTTTATAAGGCCCTCGGCATCTTCCTGCCCCTGATCACGACCAACTGCGCGGTCCTGGGCGTGGCGGTCATGAACGTCAAGAACCAGAGCGGCTTCCTGGAATCGACGCTCTTCGCTTGCGCCGCGGGGGTCGGATTCGCCCTGGCGCTGACAATCTTCACCGGCCTCCGCGAGAAGATCGACCGCGCGGATCCGCCGCGCGCCTTCCGCGGCGTGGCCATCGCGCTGGTGACAGCCGGACTGCTGAGCCTGGCCTTCATGGGATTTGGCGGACTGGTCAAGTGATCCCGACATGGAACCGATGATTATCTCCATCCTGGTGATTTCCGGCATCGGCCTGGCCTGCGGCGTGGCCCTGGCCCTCGGTGCGCGCTACCTCAGCACCCAGGAAAATCCCCTGGTCGAGACGGTCACGCAGCTCCTGCCCGGGGCCAACTGCGGTGCCTGCGGTTTCGCCGGCTGCGCCGGCTACGCCAGCGCCATCGTCGCCGGCCAGGCACCCGCCAACCGCTGCCCATCCTGCACGCCCGAGGCACTGGCGCAGATCTCCGCCGTGCTGGGCATCGTCCCCGCCGAACCAGGAGCGCGCGAGGTTGCCATTGTGCTCTGCCGCGGCGACAACAGCCAGGCCCGCAAGCTCTTCGCCTACGACGGCATCACCGACTGCACGGCGGCGGCGGCCGTTGGCGGCGGCGACAAGGCGTGCCGCTACGGCTGCATGGGCTACGGCACCTGTGTCCGCGTCTGCCCCGCCGGCGCCATCGAGGTGGTCAACGGCGTCGCGCGCGTGCACCCCGAACTCTGCATCGGTTGCCGCAAATGCGTCGCCGCCTGTCCGCGCGGCATCATCCGCATGGTGCCGGAGAACCGCCGCATCCACATCTTCTGCAGTTCGAAGGATCCCGGCTCCGAGGTGCGCAAGGTCTGCAAGGTTGGCTGCATCGGCTGCCGGATCTGCACGCGCCTCGCGGAGGGCGCGATCGAGATGGACGGGACGCTCGCCGTCATGAACTACGAGCGGCGCCTGGACAACGAGGACGTCGTCGCAAAGTGCCCCGGCAAGTGCATTCTCAAGGTCTAGCATGAACGTCTCACCGGCTCCATTCGTCTTCCTGGGCGGTGTCCATCCGCCCGACGCCAAGGCGGCGACGGCCGCCCTGCCCCTGCGCGACCTGCCGCTGCCCGCGCGCCTCGTCGTCTCGACGGCCCAGCACCTCGGCGCGCCGGCCGTGCCCTGCGTGAAGGCCGGTGACCGCGTGCAGGCGGGCCAACTTATCGCCAAGGCCAGCGGGCTGATCTCCGCCGCCGTGCATGCGCCCGCTGCCGGCACCGTCGCCGCCATTCAGGAGGCGCCGACGCCGACCGGACGCGCCGCCACCGCCATCGTCATCGACACGGATCCCGCCGCGCCTGCGGACGAGCCGCCCTTCGCACCGATCCTCGGGTGGTGCGACCAGGAACCGCGCAGTCTCGTGGCACGCGTCGCCGAGGCGGGCATCGTAGGCATGGGCGGCGCCGGCTTCCCGACGCACGTCAAGCTGGCGCCCCCCGCCGACAAGCCGATCGACACCGTGATCCTCAACGGCGCCGAGTGCGAGCCCTTCCTGAACAGCGACAACCGCCTCCTCATCGAGCGCGCCGCGCAGGTCTGGGAGGGCTGCCAGATCATCCGCCATATCCTCGGCGCCGCCACGCTCTGCGTGGCCGTCGAGGACAACAAGCGCGAGGCCGCCGCCGCGCTCTTCGCGGCCATGCGGACGGCGCCGGGCGACAACCAGATCCACATCCTCAAGACGCGCTACCCGCAGGGCAGCGAGAAGCAGCAGATCTTCTCTGTAACCGGCCGCAAGGTGCCGATGGGCGGCCTGCCGATGGATGTCGGCTGCGTAGTCGAGAACGCCGGCACGGCCTACGCCATCTGGGACGCCGTGGTCAACGGTCGTCCGCTCACCGCGCGCGCGATCACCGTCGCGGGCGACGCCGTCAACACGCCGGCCAACTGGTTCGCCCCGGTCGGAACATCCTTCGCCGACCTGGTGGCCGCCTCCGGCGGCCCGCGGGAGGAACTGGCCAAGATCATCGCCGGCGGCCCCATGATGGGTTTCGCCCTGCCCTCGCTGGAGATCGCCATGGGCAAGACCTCCTCCGGCCTCCTGCTCTTCTCGCGGGCCCGCGTGACGCCCTACCGCTCGCAGGCCTGCATCAACTGCGGACGCTGCGTCGAGGCGTGCCCACTGCGCCTTATGCCGACCGAGCTGAGCCAGGCCATCGAGGCCGACGATATCGAAGAGGCGGAGCGGCGCCGCGTGATGGACTGCTTCGAATGCGGGGCGTGCGCCTACGTCTGCCCCGCGCGCCGACCCCTGGTGCAGCACATGCGCCGCGCCAAGGCCATCATCGCCGCCCGGCGACGCCGCGCCGCCGCGCCGCCGCCGAAACCGTAACTGGAGAATGCGTTGAACACGGAGAATCCAACGGCGGCAGCGGAACCGGTCCTCGTGGCCGGCGCCTCGCCGCACATCCATTCCGGCGCCAGCGTCACGCGCATCATGCTCGACGTGGCGCTCGCGCTGATGCCGTCCGCCGCCGCCGCGCTCTACTTCTTCGGCTGGCAGGCCGCGCGGCTGATGGCCGTCTGCGTGGCGACCTGCCTCGCCGTCGAATGGCTCTGCCGCCGCGCCATGCGGCGCGAGAACAGCCTCGGCGACCTCAGCGCCCTCGTCACGGGGCTGCTGCTGGCCTTCAACCTGCCCCCGGACCTGCCATCCTGGATGGCGGTTGCCGGCAGCCTCTTCGCCATCGCCGTCGCCAAGCAGGTCTTCGGGGGTCTCGGCTACAACCCCTTCAATCCGGCACTGGCCGGACGCGCCTTCCTGCTGATCTCCTTCACCGGCCCGATGACCACCTGGAGCGCCTCGTGCATCGACGCGACCAGCACCGCAACGCCGCTGGGCATGGTCAAGGAGGCTTTCAAGGCCGGCGCGCCCGCGCCGTTCGCCATGAACGGCGGGCTGACGCTCGACTTCCTGCTCGGCAACATGAACGGCTGCATCGGCGAGACCTCGGCCCTTGCCCTGCTGCTGGGGGCGCTCTACCTGCTGCTCCGGCGCGTCATATCGTGGCACACGCCCGTCGCCTTTCTCGGCTCCGTCGCCCTCTACGCCGCCGTACTGCACGCGGTCAACCCCGCCGCCTCGATGCCCGTCCACTTCCACCTGCTGTCCGGCGGACTCGTGCTCGGCGCCTGCTTCATGGCCACCGACATGGTCACCACGCCCACCACCCCGCGCGGACGCCTCGTCTTCGGCGTCGGCTGCGGCCTCCTGACCATGGTGATCCGCACGGTCAAGTCAGGATCATACCCCGAGGGGGTCAGCTTCGCCATCCTGATCATGAACGCGTTCACTCCCCTGATCAACCGTGCCACCCGCAACCGTGTCTTCGGCGTGGCGGAAACGGCGAAACGGGAGGCCCGCCGATGAAAGCCTCCCTCCGTGTCGTCTTCCTTCTGACCATCGTCTGCCTGGTCTGCGCCGCCCTGCTGGCGGCCGTCCACACCCTAACCCGTAAACCCATCGAACAGGCCCGCCTGGAGCGGGAGGAGACCGCCATCCGCCGCGTCCTGCCGCCCGGAATCACCAACTTCAGCGTCATCGCAGTGGACGGCATCACCAACGTCGTGGCACTGGATGGCGCCGGACAACTGGTCTCCGCCGCGGTCAAGGGACATTCGGACAAGGGCTACGGTGGCGGCATCACCCTGCTCGTGGGCTTCGAAGCCGACGGGCGTCTCCATAATTTCGAGGTGCTACAGGCCGCGGAGACGCCCGGCCTCGGCAACCGCATCGCCTCGGACGACTTCAAGGCCGGCATCCGCGGGCGCCCCGCCGACACCCGCTGGGTGGTCAGGAAGGACGGCGGCGAGATCGACGCCATCACCGCCGCCACCATCTCGTCGCGGGCCGCGATGGAGGCCATCCGCGACGCGGCCGCGCAGTTCCAGAAACTCCGCGAGACCCTGCAGAAGGGAGCCCACGCCACGCCATGAGCCTGTTGTCCACTTTCACCCGCGGCATCGTCCGCGAGAACCCCACCTTCCGCCTGGTGCTGGGCATGTGCCCCACCCTGGCGACGACCACCACGCTCGAGAACGGTCTCGGCATGGGGCTCTCCACCACCTTCGTGCTTTGCGGCTCGAACATCGTGATCTCGGCGGTTCGGCGCATCATCCCCGCCTCCGCGCGCATTCCCTGCTATGTCGTCATCATCGCCACCTTCGTCTCCGTGGTGGAGATGCTCATCCAGGCCTACACGACGCTGGCCGACAAGCTGGGCATCTTCATCCCCCTGATCGTCGTCAACTGCATCATCCTCGGACGCGCGGAGGCCTTCGCCAGCAAGAACCGCGTGGTGGCCAGCGCCGCGGACGGCCTCGGCATGGGGATCGGCTTCACGCTGGCCCTGGCACTGATCGCCTCGATCCGCGAACTGCTCGGCACGGGCGCCCTGACCCTCTGGGGATCCTTGAAGGTCGCGCTGCCCGTCCAGACCAACATGCTGCTCTTCATCCTGCCCGCCGGCGGCTTCATCACCCTGGGCTGCCTGCTCGGACTGATCAACCACCTGCAGGCGCGCGCCGCCGTGCGCGCCGGCAAGGCGCTGCCGCCCCCGCTGCAACTGGACTGCCGCTCCTGCACGCTCTGCAAGTTCGGCGCCTGATCCACCCGGAGCATGAAGGACACACCCGTCATCCACGGCCTGCAGTTCACCGCGCTGATCGGCCAGAACGACACCTGCACAACCTGGAAGGCCACGCAGGTGTCGCTGCAGCGCGAGGTCGATGTCCGGGTGCTGAACGCACAGATCCCGCCGGACCAGGCGGAGCACTTCATCGCACTGTCGCGGACGCTTTCGCGGCTGACGCATCCCGGCCTGGCGCAGATCTACGACGTGATCGCCGAGGGCGGCGCCACGCACGTCCTCATGGAGCATGTCGAGGGGGCCAGCCTGGCGGAGATGGTGGCCGGCACCGGACGCCTGAACCCCCCGCAGGCCCTGCGCCTGGCGCTGCAGCTCGCCGAGACGCTGGACCGCGCCTGGACGCAGGAACAGGTGGTCTTCCGCAGCCTCAAGCCGCAGAACCTGCGCGTCAACAGCCATGGCATACTCAAGATTTCGGAGTATGGCCTCGCCATCCAGGTGAAGCCCGGCCATAACCCGCTGGAGGCCGACCACGGCAATGTCGTCGGCACGCCGCACTACATCGCACCCGAGCAGGCCACTGCCAGCCCGGCTATCGACTTCCGCGCGGACATGTACGCACTCGGCGCGATCCTCTACTTCCTGCTAACCGCCAAATCGCCGTTCGAGGGGCTCGACAGCTACGAGATACTGAAGCAGCAGGTCGGCGGGCAGATCCCCCACCCGCGCAACGTCGTCGGCCAGCTCCCCATGCCGGTCTGCCAGTTCGTCATGCGCCTGATGATGAAGCAGCCGCAGGACCGCTACTCGCAGTGGACCGAAGCCATCCGTGATCTGCGGCTGCTGCTGGCCAACCGCCATCCCGCCGGCCGGCTTCCGGACGCGGCCAGCACGGTCGCGCACTACTCGGGCCATGCGCTGCCGTTGCGCGACGCGGCGCCCGCCAGGCGCGCCGACTCCGCGAACACCGCCGATCCGGATCGGCGCGCGCAGTCCCGCGGCGGCAACCACTTCGCCCTCTGGCTGCTCCTGATGCTCTGGTTCCTGTGGCTGGCCAACGAGCGCCTCGGCAATCCGCTGGGTCTGCCTCCCGAACTGGTCGTCGACATCGGCCTTCCCGAACTCGACTGGACGCGGCTGCGCGCGGCGGCTCCCGGTGAGCCGCCGGCCATTGCCTCGTCCATGCCTTCCGACGCGCAGGCCGCGACCGGGGCAACGACGCCTGTCTCGCAGCCCGCGACGCCGGCCGCGTCGGCGGTCGGCACCATGCCGCCATCTTCGGACGCGGCCGTTCCTGGAAGCCCTTCCGCGCCGGCGCTCACAGCGCTGCTGGCCGACGCCGCCGCGCTGCTGGCGACGGGCGACGTGGCGGGCGCGCTGGCCCGGCTGGATGCGCTGCTGGCGGCGTCCCCCCCCGTCCCTGGGATCAAGTCGATCCGCGACGCGCTGAAAACCCTGCCGGATCCGCTTGACGCGGTCGGGGCCGGACTCCTGGCGCAGCGCGGCAAGGAGATCGTGATCCGCTACCAGGGGCGCGACCGCAGGATCCTGCCCCGCGCGATCATCGGCGGCGAGCTGCAGGCGGAGTTCCTGGCCGACGGCGGCGCGAGCCGCCCGGTGGCATTCCGGCTCGACAAGCTCGACGCGGTCGAGCAGTTGCGCTGGCTTCCCGAGCCACAGGCACCGCCCGACCATGCCGTGGCCTGCCTCCTCGCCCTGCGGGCGGGCGACAAGGAGCGTTTCCGCGCGCACCGCGGACGGACCGGCGCCCTCGCGCCCCTCTTCGCCGCGGTCAATCCTTGAGCAGCTTGTCGATCCGGGCAAGCTCCCCGGCGCTCAGCGGCGCGGCGGCGAGCCCGGCGACATTCTCCTCGATCTGCGCCACTTGGCTGGCCCCGATCAGCGCCGAGGTCACGCGCGCGTCGCGCAGCACCCACGTCAGCGCCATCTGGGCCAGGCTCTGGCCGCGGGCCAGCGCCATCTTGTTCAGCGCCCGGATGCGGGCCAGCAGCGCCGGCGTCAGCACCTCGCGCTTCAGGAAGGCGCCCGCGCGCGCCGGCTTGCCGGCGCGCGAGTCGGCGGGCACGCCCTTCAGGTAGCGTGATGTCAGCAGGCCCTGCGCCAGCGGACAGAAGGCGATCATGCCGATGCCCTCCGTCTCCAGGACATTCAGCAGGCCGCTGGTCTCCGGGGCGCGCTCGAACATCGAGTACCGCGGCTGGTGGATGAGGCAGGGGGTGCCGAGCGCCCGCAGAATGCCCGCGGCCTCGCGCGTCTGCGCGGGATTGTAGGAGGAAATGCCCGCGTAGAGCGCCTTGCCCTGACGCACGGCAGTGTCGAGCGCCCCCATGGTCTCCTCCACCGGGGTGTGCGGGTCGGGGCGGTGCGAGTAGAAGATGTCAACGTAGTCGAGTCCCATGCGCCTCAGGCTCTGGTCGAGACTGGCCAGCAGATACTTGCGGCTGCCCCAGTCGCCGTAGGGCCCCGGCCACATGAGGTAGCCGGCCTTGGTGGAGATGACCAACTCGTCGCGGTACGCGCCCAGATCCTTGCGCATCACCGCTCCGAAGGTCTCCTCGGCGGAGCCGGGCGGCGGGCCGTAGTTGTTGGCCAGGTCGAAATGCGTGATGCCCAGGTCGAAGGCGCGCCGCAGCATCGCGCGGCTGTTCTCGAAGAGGTCGACGCCGCCGAAGTTGTGCCAGAGGCCCAGCGAGAGCCGCGGCAGGAGCAGGCCGCTCCGGCCGCAGCGGTTGTAGGACATCGGCCCCTGGTAGCGTTCAGGACTGGCTAGGTAGCTCATGGTCTTGCTCCTTCGTTTTTGACACATCGCCGCCGGACGGCTCACGCCTCCTGGCGCCCGCCCAGCGCGCGCTTGAGGGTCAGCGGGTCGGAATAGCCGACGCCGCTGTCGACCGGCAGGCCGAAGGCCAGCCGCGTGACGCGGATCGGCTTCCCGCCGCGCAGCAATTCGCGGACATAGGCCGCCGTGGCGTCGCCCTCGAGGTCGGTGCTGAGGGCCAGGATGACCTCCGCTACCGGCTCGCGCGCCACGCGCTCGACCAGGGCCTGGAGGCGCAGGTCGCCGGGCCCCGTGGCGCGGGCGGCGGAGACCTTGCCGTGCAGCGCGTGGTAGCGGCCCGCGAAGACACCGGCGCGCTCGATGGCCAGGATGTCGCCCGGCTCCTCCACGACGCAGAGGAGCGAGGCCTCGCGCCGGAGGTCGGTGCAGAGCGGGCAGGGATTGGCCTCGCGCACGGTGAACCCGCCGCAGACCCCGCAGCAGCAGACCGCCACCCGGGCGCGCTCCAGCGCGGCCTGCAGCTCCTGCATAAGCCCCTCCGGCCGGCGCACGAGCGCCAGCGCGGCGCGCTCGGCCGAGCGGCGGCCGAGGCCCGGCAGGCGCGCCAGCACGCGGATCAGGCTGTCGAGCGGCGTCTCCATGCGGTCCGCTTCAGCCGCCCAGCATGGAGGCCAGGTCGGAGCCCTTCATGAGCTTGGCCATCTGTTCCTGCGTCTTCTGCTTGACCGACTTGATGGCTCCGTTGACCACGTTCGTCAGCATGGTCTCGAAGCGATCCGGCTTGCCGGCGACGACTTCCTTCAGGGCCTCGGGCGTGACTTTGATCGACGTCACCGTGAAGTCGCCGCGCACGACGACGGTGATGCCGCCGTTGGCGTGCTCGCAGGTGATCTTCTCGATCTCGGCCTGCATGCGCTTGGCCTCCTTGCGCATCTGCATCGCCTGCTTGACTTGCTCGAACATGTTGGCCATGGTTTCTGCTCCTCTGCTTGGTAAGGTTCTGGGAAAGGTCCGTGGAAAGGGGTGGCGCCAGGGCGGCTCAGGCGTCGCGGGGCTCCTCGACCTTGACGATCTGGCCGTTGAAGAGGTCGAGCGCCGCCTTGACGCCCTTGTCCTGCGCCGGGTCGCGCCGCGGCGGCGCCTTGGGCGCCGGCGCGGCCGGGGCGGGCGCGGCAGTTCCATCCGCGGCGGCGGTTCCGGCTGGCGCGGCTGGCGCGTCGGGCGCCGACGCCGTGGCAGGCGTCGGTGTCGTCACGGCAGCCTCCGTGCCCTCGGCCTGCATCCCGGCCAGTTGCCGCACGAGTTGGTCAATGGTGGCGGATGTGGCCGCGCGGCAGCAGCGCACCAGCACCGTCTCCAGCAGCGTGCGCCGGGAGAGTGCCAGTCGGATGCGTTCCTCGAGCCCGGCCAGGTGCTCCGCCACGCGCAGCACGCGCGCCGTGTCGGCCAGTCCGGCCTGCTGTTTGAGCGCCTCGAGCTGCGCGGGCGTAACGTCGAGCGCCGTCGTGTCGCCGCCGAGCTGCTGGTAGACGAGGAGGTTGCGGAAGTGATCGAGCAGCTCCAGCACTAGGCGCCGCATATCCTTGCCGCCGCGGTCCAGCTCGTCGATGATCCGCAGTCCGCCGGCCATGTCGCCCGCCAGGATGGCGGCGGCCAGTTTCTCGAGCTGTCCGCGGGAGACGAGGCCGAAGATGGCCAGCACGTCCGCCTCCGTCACCGGCGAGCCCTTGAAGGAGATGATCTGGTCCAGCGCGGAGAGCGCGTCGCGCATGCCGCCCTCGGCGCCGCGGGCGATGGCCAGCAGGGCGTCGGTGTCGGCCTCGACCTGCTCGCTGACCGCGATGCGGCGCAGGGCATCGACGATCAGCCCCGTCGGTATGCGGCGCAGGTCGAAGCGCTGGCAGCGCGAGATGATCGTGGCGGGCAGCTTGTCGACCTCCGTCGTCGCCAGGATGAACTTCACATGGGCCGGCGGCTCCTCGAGCGTCTTCAGCAGGGCGTTGAAGGCGCCCGCCGAGAGCATGTGGACCTCGTCGATGATGAAGATCTTGAAGCGCGCCTGCGCCGGGACGAACTGCACGGCCTCGCGCAGGTCGCGGATGTTGTCGACGCCGTTGTTCGAGGCGCCGTCGATCTCGACGACGTCGAGGGCGTTGCCGCTCATGATCTCGCGGCAGAGGCTGCACGCGTCGCACGGCTGCGCCGTCGGCCCCTTCTCGCAGTCGAGCGCCTTGGCGAAGAGACGCGAGAGCGTGGTCTTGCCGATGCCGCGCGGCCCGACAAAGAGGTAGGCGTGGGCCACGCGGCCGCTCTCGATCGCGTGCGTCAGCGTGCGGGTGACATGCTCCTGGCCGATGACATCGTCGAACTGCCGCGGCCGCCACTTGCGCGCTAGGACTTCATAGGCCATGATCCGTCCCGCCCCTAGCGCGCCGCGTCCGCCGGCGGCGGCTCGACCGTCTGCATTCCGGACGCGCCGGCGCCGAAGAGCGTCTCATGGGCGCAGGCCAGCATGCAGAAGCCGAGCGGGATCGTGAAGAAGACACCGATCCCGCAGGCGACGATCCCGAGGCCCGAGACGATGCCGACCAGCACCGCGAAGATCAGCGGTGTCGTGAAGTCGCCCTTCTGGAGCAGACCGAAGACGCGCTTCAGCGCGTCGATGGCGCCCTGGCGCTGGTACGCGACTAGCATCAGGCTCCACATCAGCACCGGCTGAATCACGATCGCGGCGATCTGGCCGATGACGGGAATCAACCACAGCACGGCTATCGCCACGAAGCCGACCACCATGATAATCAACGACTGCGCGAAGAACTCGAAGCCCTTGAACACGTCGCCGACCTGCACCGTGGCCGGATCGTTCTGCTGGAGGCGGCGGAGCATCAGGAAGAAACC
>CAYPJN010000021.1:0-3299 GCA_964411055.1 uncultured Lentisphaerales bacterium
GCGGCCACGCAGGATGGCCCGCTGCGGGTCGAGGTGGTCACGGCCTACAATCTGATTGTCGATTCCAACGCGGGGACTCCCTCCTCCTATGCGCCGCGGTCGGCCTACATCGGCGTCACCTTTCATAACGACGGGAGCACCGACCTGACCGATGTCTTTGCCTGCATCGGCAACTACAACGACGGTACCGACCCCACGCCGGGCATCTACCCGTCGCGGACGCAAGCGGGACTGACGGGACCGCTCGACGGCGGGGCCTTCGCCTTCACGCACGAGGGCGGCAGCGCCGGCCTGGCCGACGCCACCCGCTACATCGCCTCGATCCCCGCCGGTGAGTCGGTCACGGTCTATTGGCTCATCGGTTACGACCAACTCGACGTCAACGGTGTGCCGCTTTGGGGCGACAGCGTCAAGCCGGACGACGACCTATGGCTCGAATACGATGTCTGGGCCACGGCCCTCGATGGGGCGACGGAGCGAACGGTCGACCTGACCCGCACCATGACCCTGCGCAACGAGATCACCGCCTCGGCCAACAAGATCTTCCCCAACGGCGCCAACAAGGTTCCGCAGTACTACAAGGATCTGCTAAACCAGTATGTCCCCGTCTGGACCAACGCCAACTACGACGGCACCGTCGGCACGCGCATCATCACCGAGGGCATCTGGTACGACTTCGGCAACGTCGGCTTCGGCTTCGACAACGACGGCGACCTCGTCCCCGACCGCAACGCCTGGATGCAGCCCGTGGGCGATCCCGCGCTGTTCGACGCGGGCGCCTTCCGCCTCGTCAGGACCTACGCGATGGTGGTAGTCAAGCTCGTGGGCGGCGGCGAGCTGGTGCTCACCGGCGAGGATCAGCTCTACTTCGAGCACATCCCCGACAACAACGGCGCGGTGGGCTACGTGCGCTACGACTTCATGCCCCTGGTGGCCCGCGCGACCAGCATGACCACGCCCTACCAGGAGGTCGCCTCGGGCTACGACAATGAAAAGTACAACGCCGACTACGGCGTCTCGCTCGGCGACCGGCTCTACAGCGGCGAGGCGCGGGCTACGATCGACAAGCAGGCGGACAAGGCGACGGTTCTACCCGGCGGCAGCATCGCCTACACCGTCGCGTTTACGAACGCCGGCGAAGTTGCGCTGGGCGACGCGACCGTCGGCCTGCCGTTGGTGGTGCAGGATTCGATCCCGGACGGAGCGGTCTACGTCGCCAACAGCGCAACCAGCGGGAACATCCCCCCGAGCGGCCTCGCGGCTTACCAGGTCCTCTACTCGACCGACGGCGGCGCGACCTGGAGCGCCGAGGAGCCGGCGAGCGCCGCGTCCGTGACCGATCTCCAGTGGTGGCTCAGCGACGCCTTGCCGACCAACGGCGCCGGCGTCGTGCGCTTTACCGTCGCCGTCGACAACCCATACGTGGAGCCTTCCCCGATCGTCGTGAACGAGGCCGGACTGAGCTTCGGCAACGGCGTGCCCTTCGACACCGACGACGCCACGACGCTGGTGCTCGGCGACAACAGCGTGGGCGACACCATCTATGCCGATACCGGCGTCGGCACCGGGGGGATCCTCGGCAACGGCGAGCAGGACGGCAGCGAACCCGGCCTCTCCGGCATCGCCGTCTACCTGTACGCCGACGAGAACGCCAACGGCGTCGCCGACGCGGGGGAGACGCTGCTCGCCACCACGGAGAGCGGAGCCGGCGGCGCCTACCTCTTCGACGACCTGCCTGACGGGCGCTATGTGGTCGTCGTGGACTACCGCGACAGCAGCGTGCCGGACGGCTACACCATCACGACGCCCTCCTCTTTCGCGGTCGACCTCGACAGCGCGCGCGCCGACGCCAACCCCGTCAGCGTCCTGACGGCCGACTTCGGCTTCGCCCCGGCGCTGGCGCAGACCAAGGACCGAGTCGGGAGCGGCGCCTTGCTGGAGGGACAGCAGGTCACCTACCTTATACCTGTCACCAACCGCCTGGCCGGCACGGGCGAGGCGACGCCCCAGCCCGCGCGCTATACCGTCTGGCCGACGCATGCCTTCACCAGTGGCAAGTCGAACGAGCAGTGGCTCTACCCCGAGAATCTCTTCAGCTCCGGAGAACCCGACGGCCAGTATGCCGTCTCACCCTTCGACAACGTTTCGGAATGGGTCGTGGCCACCAACTACCAGACGGTCGCGCGGTACGGCTCGATCACCAACGTCGCGCTGGTGCTGCCGTACTACTTCTCGGGCGTGTTCGATCCGGGCGAAGGCACGGCCAACATCAGCGTCTATGCGGACGGCGCCCTGCTCCACACCTTCAGCTACGACTGCAACACGCTGCCGACGAGCGGCACGCTCATGCTGGACATCACCGGCTACAAGGCTTCCTGGGACTGGTCCGATTTCGACGGCGCGTCGCTCTCCGTCCGACTGCAATCCGACAAGCACGGCAACCCCGGCGGCGACGCCTACGTCGACACGGTCGGCTTCCGCCTGACGACCGACGCCGAAGTCGGGGGGCTCGACGACACAACGCTCGATCCCGTGCCGCTGCTGGACATCTTCGATCCCGCGCGCCTGCAGTACGTCGCGTCGGAACCGGCGGCCGACTCGGTGGCCACCAACAGCGGAGCGGGGGAACTGCGCTGGGACGACCTGGGGCCGCTTTACGCCGGCGGCGGACGGCTGGTCTCCGTGACCTTCAAGGTGCTCGAACCGCCGGGCAACGTGACCGCCCCCGTGACGAACACCGCCTGCATCACGAACGCCTGGTTCGTGAACGGCCTTCCGGCCAACGACACCTGGGCCACCAACATCGCCTCCGTGCTGCCCGCGGGAACGATCGGCGACTTCGTCTGGCGCGACCTCGACAGTGACGGTGTGCAGGATGCCGGCGAGCCGGGCGTGGCCGGCGTCACGGTGTCGATCAGCGCGCCGGGCGTCGACCTGGGTAACGGGGCCGGGGCCGCGAGCAACGTGGTCACCGACGCCGGCGGTTTCTACCTGTTCGAGGCGCTGCCGGCCACCGCGGACTACACCGTCACAGTGGTTGCCTCGACCCTGCCCGGCGGCAGCGGAACATGCACCAAGGATCGCGACTCGACCCCGAACGGCACCACGGTCGTCGCGCTCGACCATGATTCGACGACCGGAGGCGACACGATTCTCGACGCCGATTTCGGCTACAACCTGCCCAGCGTGATACGCGGCACCCTCTGGCACGACCTCGACCGCGACGCCTGGCCGGCGCCCGAGGACGGCGAACCGCGGCTCGGCAGCGTGCTGGTCAGGCTCTACGCCGCCGACGGCAC
>CAYPJN010000021.1:3399-15517 GCA_964411055.1 uncultured Lentisphaerales bacterium
CGTCGGCGACACGATCTTCTACGACATGGACGGGAACGGCGCGCAGGATAGCGGCGAGCAGGGCATCGAGCACATCACGGTGTATCTGTACGAGGACGAGAACCTAGACGGAATCATCACGTCCGGCGTCGATGCGCATGTCGGCAGCCTGGCCACCGACACCAACGGCTTCTACCAGTTCACCGGGCTTGCCGCCGGAAACTACCAGGTGGTGGTCGCGCAGCAAGACGAGCATTTCCCGGTGCATGTCGTCTGCTCGGCTGACCCCCAGGGCGCGCTGGACGGCCGGAGCAGCTTCACCCTCTCGGCCAGCCGCGACGACCAGGACTTCGGCTTCCAACCGTACGGCGTCAACACCCTCGGCGACACCGTGTTCCTCGACCTCGACCTGAACGGTGTCCAGTCGGGGTACAGCGAGTTCGGCATTCCCAATGTCCCGGTGACGCTCTGCATCGACATTTCCGGCAGCGGCAACTACGCGACCTACGGAACCGTCTTCACCGATGCCGACGGACACTACCTCTTCAGCCATCTGCCCGACGGCGACTACCGCGTCTCCGTCTCGCCGGAATGCGCCTCGCTCCCGAGAGATCCCTTCGGCGTCGCCTATACCCCGACCACCCCGACCACCGTCTACGTCGAGCTGGCGGGCGGCGAGAGCTATCTCGACGCCGACTTCGGCTTCGCCCCGCTCTGCGCCATCGGCGACACGGTCTACTGGGACTACAACGCCAACGGCGGCCAGGACTGGACCGAGCCGGGAATCACCGGCGTGACCGTCAGGCTCTACGCCGACGAGAACGGCAACCGGTTCTACGATGCCGGCGAGACGCTGCTCGGCACGCGCGTCACGGACGATCTGGGACGCTACACGTTCACCGGTCTGCCTCCCGGCGACTACGTGGTGGTGGTGGATCCGGACTCGCCTCCGCTGGCGAACGCCACCCTGACCGCCGATCCCGACCTCGACGGCGAACCATGCCCTGTACCGCCGACGGCGGTCTGCGACGGCGCCTACGGCACGAGCCTGCTCTCCGGCAACGCCTTCACCGGCGCCGACTTCGGCTACTGTCCGCCCGGCGGCACGATCGGCGACACGCTCTGGATCGATCTCAACACCAACGGCGTCCGCGAGGCCGATGAACGGGGCATTCCCGCCGTCACGGTACTGCTCTACACCAACGATGTGCTGGTCGCCACCAATGTCACAGACATCGACGGCGTCTACCTCTTCACCGGGTTGTCCGACGCCACCTACCGCGTGACCGTGCTCGCGGCCGATCCCGATTTCCCGGCCGGACTGACGGCCTGTTTCGACGCCGACGGCAGCCCCGACGGCGACACGGCCGGCATCGTCGTCAGCAACAGGCATGTCACAACGGTCGGCGGGCAGGCCGTGACCAACGCCGACCTGACGATCGACTTCGGCTATGTCCGGGCCGGCAACAACGCGCTCAGCGGCACGGTGGGCATGGACGACGCCTCGGACGACGGCCTGCTCAACGGACTGAATCCCTCCGGCACCGGCGCGGGCGAGTATCCCTTCGCCAACGTGCCGGTCTATGTCTACCTGTGGAGCGACGATGGCGACGGCACGGTCGAGGCGGGCGAGACGACGTTGATCGCCGGCACCGCGACCGGCGCGAACGGCGACTACGCCTTCGGCAATCTGCCCGATGCCGTCGGCGCCTATGACCGCTACCTGGTCACGCTGGCGGCGCCGGCCGGCGAACTCCGCCTGACGACCGGCACGGGCGAAACGCCGGCGCTCTGGGTCGGCAGCACGACCAACAGCTTCGGCTGGACGCTGTCGGCCCGCCAGGCGGTGGCGATCGCCGCCTCGACCGCCAACATCGATTTCGCCTTCGAGACCACGGTATTGCGCGACTTCGGCGACCTGCCATCCTCCTACGGCACGACGGTGGCCGACACGCCCACCGGGCCGCGGCACTATGTCAAGGTCGCGCCGAACCTCTATCTGGGGGCGGGTGTCGATTCCGAGGCCGATGGCCAGCCGACTCCGGACGCCACCGGCGACGGCGACGACGAAGACGGTGTCGTCTTGAAGGGGCGCTGGACCGATGGCGGCAACAGCGGCCACATCGAGGTGACCGTGGGGGCCGGCAGCGGCTGGCTGGTCGGCTACATCGACTTCAACCAGGACGGCGTCTTCACCAACGCCAACGAGCAGGTCGTCAACCAGGCCGTCGACAGCGAGGGCACCGGCACCGTTTATGCCCTGAGCTTCCCGATTCCGGCGGGCACCTTCCGTACCAATTCCGTGACCGTGCTGAACGCCCGCTTCCGGCTGCTCGACGCAGAGCCGGTATTCGGCATCCTGGGGTCGGGCTCGAACGACGCGTATGGCGAGGTCGAGGATTACCAGTTCGTCTTCGGCGCGCTGGGCGACCTGACCTGGTTCGACACGGACAAGGACGGCGTGCAGGACGCGGGCGAGCCGGCCATGACCAATGTGACGGTGCAGCTTTACGACGCCGCCGACACGCTGCTGGGCACGGAAGTGTCGGATGCCGCGGGACACTACCTCTTCACCGGGATCACGACAGGCGCCTACTACCTGGTCTTCAGCGCCTCGACCAACTATGTGCTGACGACGCCGAAGACGGGCGATCCCGCGCTGGACAGTGACCCCGCCACCAACGGCGTGACATCGCTGATCGTCATGTCGACGGCCAGCTTCGCGGACGATGTCGATGCCGGCTACCAGCAGCCGAGTCCCACCAGTTCGGGCATCGACCTGCAGGCGTACAGCGCGGCGGACGGGGTCTACGTCGAGTTCACGGCCTACGACGTCGAGGAGGACGGCTACGTGACGCTCTACCTGGTGGGGCCGGGCGGCATGGTGCTCTGGTTCGGCACCTGCGAGGTGACGGCGGGCGGGGATCAGACGTGCCGCTTCGAGGTTCCCGGCCTGGTGGTCGGGGGCGCGTACGACTTCGTGGTGCAGGACGAGGTCAACCAGTTCTGGGAGGCGTACGGCGTGCGCGTGACGCCCTTCGCCGCCGAGGCCATCCGCATGTCGCTGGCGGGTGTGACGCTGGCGTTCGGCAGCCTGCCGGAGCGCGAGTACGAGATCCAGTGGGCGCGGCGGCTGGGCGACCAGTGGCTGACGGTGACCAACGTGATGTCGCAGGGCGAACGCACGACGGTGGTCGTGCCGCATCCCGACCGCGCCTCGCCCTCGGGCTTCTTCCGCATCCGGATGATGAACACCGATTGACGGCCAGTCATCCGAAATGCCATTGGTAAATGCCGGCATTTTCACCTGGGTGGAAATTATTGGGCGGAAATTGCTGTTTCGGAATTGTTACGATGCTGGTATAATAAAAAACGACATGATACAATCGAAGAATCTTCTGAAATCGCACGGCCTGTCCTCCACGCGCCAGCGCACGGCGATTCTCAAGACACTGCGCATGCGCCACGACCACCTGGATGCCGAGGGCGTGTACATGCTGCTGCGCAGAAAAATGCCTTCGCTGTCCCTCGACACCGTCTACCGCACGCTCAACCGCCTGGCGCAGGAGGGTCTGATTCAGAAGCTGGCGCTGCCGACGCACCGGTTCCATTTCGACGGGGATCTCAGATCCAGGGATCATTTTCTCTGCACGGCATGCGAGAAGATTACCGACGTCGAGTTGTCGGAGGACGCTTCGGGCGCTGTGCCGCAATCGCTTGATGGCATCGGCCGTGTGCAGGCCTTGCAGCGGGCGTTTCTTGGAACCTGCACGGCCTGCGCCGCGCGCGGGGCAAAAACGCCGCCCAACGCCGGTCAGTGCCGCGGCAAGGGCGGACGCCCGCGGAGCCATCCGCGGGGAAAGGCGGAAAAATGAAGGCGGCCGCGCGGGTCGCGCTGCTGCTGACGGCCGCGCCGTTGGCCGCCGCCGCGTCGGCACCCGCGCTGTCCTATGCGGCAGACGTGGACGTCGCCGGTTTCGCCGCTTCCGTGGCTCCGGACGGCAAGGTCTGGATCGCATGGCGGACGGACACCGCGGCGGGCGCGGGCTTCTTCCGGGTCGAACGTGAGAATCCCGAAGGGACGCGCGTGCCGGCCGGCGAGGGCTTCGCGCGCCTGCGCGGCGAGGAGGAGGGCGATGGCGGCGACGCCTACCGGCTGCATGATCCCGCCGCGCGCGAGGGTCAGGAGGCGCGCTACCTGTTGACCTTCATGCCGCGCGGCGGCGCGGAGCGCGCGGCGGCCGTCTGGCAGGGACGCCTGGCGCGCGCCGTGGCGGACTCCAAGGATCCGGCCGCGGCCGTCGTGGCGGTCGCCGCCGCGGTGCCGCTGGCGACGGCGACGGACGCGCCCCGACCCCAGGATTGGATCGGCAACGGGCCGCGCGTGCGCCCCTGGAGCGCGGCGCAGGCGGCCGACCGCGTGCGCCTCAGCCTGCGGACTACCGGCATCTACCGCGTCGAGGCCGCCGAGCTGGCCGAGGCATCCGGATGGGACGCGGAGCAGATCCGGCAGGCCATCGCCGCGACCAACCTGGACCTGACGTGCCAGGGAAGTCCGGTCGCCTGGCTGGCGGATGGCGACGCGATCCTGTTCCACGGCGAGGAGACCACTTCCCCCACCGCGCCGGAGAACGTCTACTGGGTCGCCCCCGGCCCGGGGACGGGCATGGCGCAGGCGGCGGGCGCGTTCCCGCCGCAGCCGGTAACCAATGCCTGGTTTTCCGAATCCCTCTTCTTCCAGGGCACCAACCACCTGACGCGCGTCAGCTACAACTCGCGCACCGACCTGCCATTCGTGGCCTACGGACTGCGGTCGAACTCCAGCACCGACAAGAGCCTGGCCTCGGTCGAACCGGTCTACGATCCCGCGCCCGGAGCCTGGACCGGCACCGTCAGCGTCACGCTGCTCTCGTACTACGAGAATTCCGCGGTGGACAGCCATGCGGTGGAGGTCTCGGTCGGCGGGATCAAGGCCGGCCTCTCCGAGTGGTCTGGCGAACTCCTGCTGACGCATGCGTATCCGTTTCCATCATCCTCCCTGGGCGGATCCGCGGCCGTGGTCGCCGTGCGCCACGTGGCGCCGCCGCCCCCGCTGCTGTCGACGGACTACACCCGTTTCCTGTGGCTCTCCTGTTCGCTGACCTATCGCCGCGCCTACCGCGCCCGCGACGGCGCCCTGCTCTGCCGCGGCGGCGATGGCAACCTCTCCGCCGTCGCCGGACTCCCCTCGAACGACGTGGCGGTGCTGGACGTGACGCAGCCCCGCACGCCGGCCGTGGTCGCGCCGGTCGCGCTGGCTTGGGATGAGACGGCGGCAAGCTGGACGGCGGCCTTCCCGTCGGGCGGCGCGGGCCAGGCCTACCAGGTCTTCTCGCGGAGCGCGGGAGTGCGGCGCCCGGCGGTGCGCGGCGCGCGGGATCTCGATTGGGACGACCTTCCCGGTGTCGAGCATATCATTCTCATCCCGCCCGAGGGCTGGTGCGAAGGCTTCCGCCAGGCCGTGCAGCCGCTGACGGACTTCCGCACCGCCGAGGGGCTGCGGTCGGCGGTGGTCGACGTCGAGTCGCTCTACAACAAGTTCAGCCACGGGCTGGCCGATCCGATGGCCATCAAGGTTTTCTGCCGGCGCCTGCAGCGCGGCGGGATGCGCTACCTGCTGCTGGTCGGCGCCGGCGCCGTCGATTTCCGGCACCAGCGGCTCTCCGTCAACGACTACACGGCCTGCCTGATTCCATCCTGCCTCGCCGGACAGCGCTTCCCCCTGACCGGCGAGGACATGACGGCCGCGGCCGACGGCGAGCTGGTCGACATAAATCTAGACCATGTTCCGGACCTGGCCGTCGGGCGGCTGCCCTCCACCAGCACGCAGGAGATTGCCACGGTCGTGATGAAGACGCTGGCCTTCGAGCGCGCGCGCCGCTGGCGGGAGATGGCGGCGGTCACGGCCGACTGGGACTGCACCGGCATCCCGGACAAGGAGTATGCCTTCAGCGCCGGCACGGACAAACTCGTCGCGCCGCTCGCCGCCAACGGACGCGTGGTCCGGACATTCTACACCAGCGATCCCGATGGATCGTTGGCGGCGGTCCGGGTGGATCATCTCCTGCCCGCGATGCGCGCCGGAACCGCGCTCTTCCACTTCTTCGGCCATGCGAACGAGCTCAGGCTCGGCTACCGGTCCGGGTACTACAGTCTGCTGCGCAGCACCGACATCGTCCCCGCCAACTGGCAGAAGCCCGTGATCGCCGTCCTCATGTGCTGCCTGCCGAACCGGTGGCATTCGCCGTACTCGTCGACGCCCAGCGTCTTCCTGCCCTATGGCCTGCTGGCCGACGGAACCGGATTCGTCGCGGGCATCGGATCGACAGGATACCTGGTCGACACGGACGGGGAGGCGCTGGGGATCCAGTTCTACTCCGGCGGCGCCGTCGGCATCCGGCGGCTGGGCGATCTCTGGCTGCGCGGCATGCGCAACATGGCAGGCGCCATCCCGCGCGAACGCCTGCTGAGCGTCAGCCTCGTCGGCGACCCCGCCTTGAGCTTTGACTTGATCCACAACCCGGGCACGCATATCATCCTGCAATAGAAGATATGGACACCAATTACCAGCGGCTGCCGGACGTGGCGGCGCGCGCCGTGGCGGGCACGTGCCTGCTGATTCCCGCGCGCGCCTCCGCCCGCAGCGTCTACACGCTCAACCCCGCGGCGCAGCATCTCTGGGAGCTGCTGGCGCAACCGCGGTCGGCGGACGCGCTGACGCAGGCGCTGGCCGAGCGCTACCGGATCGCGTCCGCACAGGCCCGGAACGATGTCGCCGCCTTCTTGTCGGACATGCTGGCCAAGGGACTTGTCCGGGAGGCGCGTTCCCGCTTTCCGCCATGATCATAACGATTTCCATGCGCCATCCGGTGTGAGGGTGTGGTAGACTGAAGGCATGAAACGAAGCACGACGTCCGGCTGGAACGCCGCGCGCCGACTCTGCCTGGCCCTCGGCCTGCTGGCGGCCGCGGGATGCGCTTCGCTCTTTCCGCCGAAACCGCCCGTGGAGGTCAGCGACTCCCAGTTGAACTGGCTGGCGATCCGCTACCGTCCGATCGGGGCGGACCGTCCGCCCTGCCGCATCGAGATCGTCGGCGCGGGCTACCTCCACTTCGTGCAGGGCGAGAGTCCGCTGGTGGCGGACGACTTCGCCGTGGACACGGAGCACCTCCAGTGGAACAATCTTGCGCAGGAGAAACTGGGCATGACACCCGCGGAGACGCGCAGGCTGCTGCAGCAGTTTGTTGATGCCGGGCTGCTCGACGAGCCGGCGCGCCCGCGCCGCACCCCGCCCGGCGCGGCCGGCATTGCCGTATGCCGCTGGCGCATCAACAACCGGCGCGGCGCCTGCGCCACGTCCAACCCTGCGCTCACGGGGCTCGTGGAGGAGCTGGCCGCGCGCCTCGGCCGCCAGGGGAGATGACGATGCGCCGCGCCCCAGTCCTGCGCTGGCGCCTTCTGCTCGCGCTGCTGCTTGTTTCGTGCGCCGTCCCGCGCCTGCGGGCGGCGGAGGGATTTGCCGCGCTCAAGCCGATGGTCGCCGTCTCGTTCGAAAGCAGCGCGCGGCTGATGCAGCGCGCGGAGCTGGGTTTCGAGGGCGCGGGATTCGCGGCGGCCGACGCTTGGTTCCGCCGCCAGCTCGCGGCCCTGCTGCTCGTGCCCGGTTTCGAGGGGATCGACCGCTACCGCCCCGGACACTTCTATCTCCTTGCGCCGGATCCACCCGACAAGGCGCCGCTGCCGGCGGCGCTGCTGCCGCTGACCGACAAGCGCGGCGCGGGGCTCCTCGCGGCCATGGAGGCGCGCTTTGGCAAGGGCGTCCGCAAGGGCGGCATCTATTCATTTACCGAAACAGGAGACCCGGAGGGACTCGGGCTTGTCGTGCTCGCGGTCGCCGACGAGCATGCGCTGATCTCCACCAGTACGGAGGGCCTGCGTTGGCTCGCGCTCCATCGCCGGGACCGCACGCTGCCCGCGGCCGCCGCCCTGGGAACGCCCCTGCGGGTCACGGTCGACGGCCCTCTGCTCGGTCTCTTCCTGCAGCTTGTCGCCACGCTGGAAGACGCCGCCGGGAACAGTGGCGGCGCGCAGTCGCTGAACGGCCACCTGCGCGAGATCGGGGCCTTCTGCACCGCCTGCGCCTCCATCGATCTGGGTTTCGACGCGGGCGTACGCGAGTTTGGCATGGTTCTCCGCCTGAACGCGGCCCCCGAGTCGCCCCTGGCGGCGCGGCTGGACGGCCTGCAAGCGCCGCCGCCGGAGTTCGGGCGCCTGCTGCCCGCCCCGCTCCTGAACGCGGAGATCAGCGTGCTGCCCGCGCTGCTTACGGCGCTGCCGGCCTCGACCGCGCCCTGGTTCGAGCGCCTTGCCGAGTCCTCGCAGGTGCTGGGCCTGCGCGTGGCGCCGCGCGCGCCGGGATGGGTCAGCCTGCTGCTGCCGGTGATCAACGGCCGGTATGCCTCCGGCATGGCCAAGTCCCCGCTCGGCGCCGGCCTCTGCGGCATTCAGATATTCGGTTTCGACGAAGCCCGCAAAGCGCAGGCCGCCCTGAGCATCATCGAGTCGCTGCTGCCCACGCCGGCGCATCCTTCGCCGCACATCGTTGCGCTGCCGCCCCGGACGCGGGACAGTCTCAGAATCATCGGCTACCAGGTCGCGGCGCAGGCGGCGACCAACAGCGTGGCAGGCGGCGGTCTGGGCGAGGTGCTGGCGCAGATGCTGGAGATGGGCACGGTGGAGATGGCCTGCGCTGAAGGCAGCCTGGTCATCGTCAGGGGGGCCCAGGGCACGATCGAGGAACTGCTCGGCCGGCCCTCCGGCGGCGACACCATCTCGGTTCGCGACCTGGCGGGCCTGTGGTTCTCCCCGCTGCGTCCGACGCAGACGCTGCTGGGCGCGGGGCGGGTCGGCCCCGTGGCCACGCTGCGCGCGGCGGCCGAGACGCTGCCCGGGCTGCAGAATGCCCTCGCCCGGCTGCCGTTCGCCGGGGGCGACCTCTGCTGGCGGGCGGTGCGCGAGGGCCACAGCCTAACGTGGGAGCTTCATCTGCCATCCAACGAGTTGATGGCCTGGAACCGGCTTCGCAAACTCGACGCCGCCCTGCTGCAGGACATCATGGCGCAGTTCGCGCTGGAACAACTCAGCCGGCATGGCGCGGAGCACAGCCAGCAGATTATCCTGCAGGAGCGGCTGCGGCGCCTGCGCCAAGGTCGTGCGGCAACTCCCGCGGAAGCGTCCGGGAAGTGACAACCGCGGCCGGATGTGCTTCAATACGCGCATGAAACCGACGCTTCTTGTACTGGCTGCCGGCATGGGCAGCCGCTATGGCGGACTCAAGCAGATCGATCCGGTGGGCCCCGGCGGGGAGACCCTGCTCGACTACGCGGTCTACGATGCTCTGCAGGCCGGCTTCGGCCGCGTGGTGTTCGTCATCCGGCGCGACTTCGAGGCGGCCTTCAGGGCGCGCGTGGACGCGAGCTTCGGCGCGCACCTCCCCGTGGCCTATGCCTTCCAGGAGATGAACGATCTGCCCGGCGGGCGCCAGGCGCCTCCCGAGCGGACGAAGCCCTGGGGCACGGCCCACGCGATCCGCGCGGCGCGCGAGGTCGTCAACGAGCCCTTCGTCGTCATCAACGCCGACGATTTCTACGGGCGCGACGCCTACCAGCAGCTTGCGCGCTTCCTGGCGACGTTCTCCGGTTCGCGGCGGCCGGCGCCCTGCGAGCGGCTGGCGATGGCCGGCTTCCAGCTCGCCCAGACGCTCTCGGAGCACGGCAGCGTCGCCCGCGGCATCTGCGAAGTCTCACCGGACGGCCTGCTGCTCTCGGTGACCGAGCACACGGTCATCGAGGATACGCCGCGCGGCATCGAGAGCCGCCAGGCCGACGGCAGCGTCGTCGGGCTGCCGCCGGACGCCGTGGCCTCGATGAACATCTGGGGCTTCTCGCCGGCGCTGTTCACGCTGATGGAGGAGCAGTTCGCCGGCTGGCTGGATCAGAACAGCGGCAAGCCCAAGGCGGAATGGTACATCCCGCTGGTGGTCAACACCCTCGTCCAGGCCCGCCGCGCCACGGTGCGGGTGCTGCCGACCGGCAGCCGCTGGTTCGGCGTGACCTACCGCGAGGATCGCGAGCGCACGGTGGGCGAGATCGCCCGGCTGATAGCCGGCGGCGTCTACCCCGGGCGGCTCTGGAACCGCTGATGCTTCTGGGCCGTGGAACGCCGTTCCGATGGAACTGACCCTCCTGCCCGGGGGGCACTTCCGCCTGGCCGAGGATGGCGTCGGCGAGATCCCGCTGTCGGAAGCCGCCGCGGCCCGCATCCGCAAGGCCTTCGCCGCCTCGACGGCCGAGGGCTTTCTCTGCCTGGCGGCGCATGGCGGCTCACTGCCATCTTCGCTGGCCTTCGGACGCGCCTTCGCCCGCTTCTACCTGACCGCGCTCTGTCAATCACCGCGTGGCGATGACGCCTCCTTCCCGGAAGTCGCGCGCCCCGGCGCCGCCGACTGGGCCGGATGGATCGAGCGCGCCCCGCCCATCCGGGGGTTGGAGTTCCTCGACGCCGCACGCGCCGATACACTCTGGAACGAGATCGATGCCGCCGCCCGACGGGCGGCAACCGACGCGCCTGACGGTCTGGCCGGATTCCTGCAATCCATCGACCCGGTCTGGCGCACAGTGGGGCGCGTCACGTTCCACCTGGCCGAGAACAAGAAGAATCCCGCGCGGCCCTTCGCCTTCATGGCGACCTACGCCAGCCGACTCTCGGAGATCGGGCGCGTGCAGCACCAGCCCCTTGGCCGCGCGCTAACCGAATATGCCGGCGCCCGCAACCGCGAGGCGCTGCTGCGACTGCTGGCGCCGATCCAGCAGGCCGTCGGCACCAGCGCCATGGTTCGCGAGCTGTTCGAGTCGGGGCGTCTCTACCAGCCGGCCGCCTGGACCGCGCCGGAGGCCTACCGCCTGCTGCGCGACCTGCCGGCCATCGAGTCCGCCGGCGTCATCGTGCGCGTGCCCGACTGGTGGCACGCCCGGCGGCCGCCGCGGCCGCAGGTCACGGTACAGGTGGGCGAGGGCCGGCCGTCGCAGCTCGGCGCCGCCGCGCTGCTCGACTTCAGCCTGCGTGTGACGCTCGGCAACGCCGACCTCGCGCCGGACGAGATCCAGGCGCTGCTGCAGTCCGGAAGCGGTCTCGTCTCGTTGCGCGGCCAGTGGGTCGAGGTAGACGCCGCGCAGCTTCGGACGGTGCTCGACCACTGGAAAGCGGTCGAGACTCGCGCCGCACGCGAGGGCATACCCTTTGCCGATGCCATGCGCCTGCTGGCGGGCCTCCCGGCCGAGGGTCCGGGGGGCGGCGGCGCGGATGCGGCGGAGGCCGACCGGCTGCAGGTTTGGACCGGCATCCGCGCGGGACGCTGGCTCGACGAGACGCTGGCGCGCCTGCGCCAGGCCGGAGATGTCGGCGGAGCGCCGCCATGCGCCGCCGAACTGCAGGCCATCCTGCGCCCCTACCAGGAGGCCGGCATCCGCTGGCTGCACTTCATGGCCGGCCTCGGCCTCGGCGCCTGCCTGGCCGACGACATGGGCCTCGGCAAAACCCTGCAGACGCTGGCGCTGCTGCTCTGGCTGCGGCGCGAGGAGACGGCGCCCCGGCCCTCGCTGTTGGTCGCCCCCGCCTCGCTGCTGGCCAACTGGAAGGACGAGGCCCGCCGCTTCGCGCCCACGCTCCGCCTCCTGGTCGTGCATCCCTCCGCCGGCGACACCGAACGCATGCAGGCCTGCGCGTGTGGCGTGGCGCCTCGTGGTTCTCGACGAGGCGCAGGCGATCAAGAATGCCGCGACGCGCCAGGCGCGCTCCGTCAAGGCCCTGAAGGCCGCGGCGCGCGTCGCCCTGACCGGCACGCCGGTGGAGAACCGCGTCGGCGACCTATGGGCGCTCTTCGACTTCATCAACCCCGGCCTGCTCGGCGACGCCCGCCGTTTCGCCGCCTACATCCGCGGCCGCGCCGACCAGCCCGATGCATACGCGCCGTTGCGCCGCCTGACACGCCCCTACATCCTGCGCCGCCTCAAGACCGACCGGCGCGTCATCGCCGACCTGC
>CAYPJN010000022.1:0-5066 GCA_964411055.1 uncultured Lentisphaerales bacterium
GGTAGCTCATGACGATCTCCATCGTCGAGCGCGCGGCCGGGTCGCCCTCGTAGGCCGCGCGGATGTCCTCCTGCAGCGTGGCGCGGATTTCCGGCAAAGCGTCCAGCAGTTGCGCCGCGGCGGCCTTGCCCCGCGCGCGGCAGTCGCCGCAGTCGGTGCACTTGTCGTGCTCGCACTGGTAGGCGAAGGCGCGCCGGGCCTGGTCGGCGAGCTGCAAGGCGGTCTCGCCGAGCTGGCGGCGCAGCGCCTGCTCGGCGCTCTCGTGGGCCACGGGCTCGTGCCCGTGGCAGCCCGGAAAGAGCAGCGCCATCAGGTTCTCGAGAACCTGGATGACGGCCTTCTGACCGGGCAGGTTGATCAGGCGCTCCGTGTTGGCCACGGGGCAGTTGCGGCAGGGTGAGAGCTGCCCGGCCAGCGCGTCTAGACGCGATTCAATCCATTTTTGCATGCTGAGGCTCCTTGGGCTCGTCCGCGGCGCGGGCGATCTGCACGATGACGCGTTCCGCGCCGGCGTTGGGCCGCCCGGCGGCGATCAGGAGGCGCCCCATGAACGAGGTGGCGAGGTGATGGATCTGCCGCACCCGGATTCGCTCGCGCCGACACAGATCCATGAAGTCCTTGAAGGTGAAGAGATGGATGTTGGGCGTGTCGTACCACTCGGCGGGCAGATGGCGGTTCTTGGGCATGCGCCCGGTGACGAGCAATTTCAGCCGCGTGGCCAGGAAGCCGAAGTTCGGGAACGTGACGATGGCCTGGCGCGCGACGCGCAGCACCTCGTCAAGCACCCGGTGCGGACGCTGCGTCTCCTGCAGCGTCTCGCTCAGGACGACGGTGTCGAAGCTGTCGTCCGGCACGAGCGACAGGCCGCGGTCCTCGCCGGAATCATCCACGTCGCCCGCGGGGGCGCCGAGGATCACGTCAAAGCCCCGGTCGAGCGTGGCCAGGGCGCTCGCGAAGTCGATCTCGACGCCTGTGCCGACGGTCTGCCGCTCGTCCTTGAGCACCTGCAGCAGGCGGCCGCCGCCGCAGCCCAGGTCGAGCACGCGGCTGCCGCGGGCGACGGCCCGCGCCACGAGCCCGTCGGCCGTCTCCGTCTGCTTGTCAACATTTTCTTTTTCCATTTCCGCGCGCGTGCCGATCCACGGCAGGAAGGCGCGGATGACGGGCGCGAGTTCGTCGATGTGCGTCAGGAAGGCGTCGTGGCCCGCTGGCGCCTTGAGGTGGAAGTAGGAGACCGGCTTACCGAGGGCCAGCAGCGCCCGCACCATCTCCTCGGACTGTTCCGGGGTGAAGAGCCAGTCGCCGCTCAGCGAGACGATCAGCATGGGAGCCCGGATGGCCGCGAAGGCCTGCTCCAGGCCGCCGTGCTGCTCGCGCAGGTCGTACTCGTCCATGGCGCGGGTGATGTGCAGGTAGGAGTTGGCGTCGAAGCGGTTGATGAACTTGCGCGCCTGGTGGTCCAGGTAGCTCTCGACCTCGAAGGTGGTGCGGAAGCGCAGGCGCGCCTTGAGCTTGAAGAGCTCGCTCCCCTCGATCCACGCCTGGCGCCGCGCGCGCCCGAACTTGTCGGCCATCGAGGCCTCGGAGAGATAGGTGATGTGCGCCAGACGCCGCGCCTGGCCGAGACCGAGCTTCGGCTTGCGCATGGACGCATAATAGTTTCCAAGGCGCCAGCGCGGATCCTCGGTTATTGAACGACGTCCGATAATATCAAAAGCCAGCGCCTGCGCATTCAGGCTGGCGGCGGCGGCGATTACGATGCCGCGCCCGACGAAATCGGGGTAACGGATGGCCCACTCGAGCACCTGCATGCCGCCAAAACTACCGCCGACGACGGCCACCAGACGCCGTATGCCGAGCTGTTGCAGCAGGCGATGCTGCACCGCGACCATGTCGCGCACCGTCACGGCGGGAAAAGTCGATCCGTAAGGCTCGCCGGTGTCGGGATTGATCGACGAAGGACCAGTCGTCCCCTTGCATCCGGTGAGCATGTTGGAGCAGATCACGCAATAGTAGTCGGTGTCGATGCCCTTGCCGGGACCGACCATCCCCTCCCACCAGCCATCGGGCTGCGCCTCCCCGGGACGGATCCCGGCCACATGCGCGTCGCCTGTAAGGGCGTGACAGATGTAGATCACATTGGAGGCGTCCGCGGCCATCTGTCCGCAGATCTCGTAGGTCACATCGACCTGCTTCAGGACGCCGCCCTGCTCGAGCACAAGCCCTTCGGGCGGGAGATCGAGCCGCAGGATGCGCGGTTCGATCACCCCCAGGCTGCGGGGGGTCGGCTTCTGGGCGTCGGATCTCATGATACAGCACACGCAGTATAAAACATCGCACACCACGTGCTTTTGTGCCACTATTATGGGCGCCGGACTTCAAATGGGCAATGCTTTTCTTGACCAAGGTTGTTATCAGGGCACAACGCGGATTTTCCGCTGAATTACGCTAAAGCGCGCCTTTTTCGGGTCGCGCGGCCCGATGCCAGCAAGGTGTTCACAGGTTATGAACAGAGACGGACATAAGCCGCCGGGCCGGATCGCCGATCCCGGCGCGGTCTGCTGGGATGTGATTGTGGTGGGCGGCGGACACGCCGGCTGCGAGGCCGCCATGGCCTCGGCGCGCCTGGGCTGCGCGACGATGCTCGTCACGCACCGTTTCGCCGATCTGGCCTGCATGCCCTGCAATCCCTCCATCGGAGGACTGGCCAAGTCGCACCTGGTCTGCGAACTCGACGTCCTCGGCGGCGAGATGGCGCGCAACGCGGATGCCACCGGCATCCAGTTCCGAACCCTCAACCGCAGCCGCGGTCCGGCGGTCCAGGCCACCCGCGTTCAGTGCGACAAGCGGCTCTACGCGCTGCGCCTGCAGAGCAAGATTGCCCGCCAGGCGAACCTGAATTGGATCGAGGGCCAATGTACGGGGCTCTGGATGGAAGACGGCGGGGGCCGTGTGAAGGGCGTTTGGCTCGAGGGGCGCAAACAGATCGCCGGACGGACCGTGGTGCTCACGGCGGGCACCGCGCTGAATGGCCGCATCCATGTCGGTGGCGAGGTCGTACCCGGGGGCGGAGGAGGCCGGGCGGCCGCGGACGACCTTTCCGCCAGCCTTAAAGAGCTCGGCTTCGAGCTCCGGAGGCTGAAAACCGGCACCCCGCCGCGCCTCCACGCCCGGTCCATCGACTGGCATCGCGTCGGATCATTGACCGGCGAGACGCCCGTACCATTTCTGGCGCTCTCCAGCCGCCGTTCGGATTGCGGGCTGTTTTCCGGGAACCCGGGGACGAATGTGCGTCAGGTGGCAAGGTTCCGGGTTCAGGGTTCAGGTCGAGCACCGAACCCTGATCCCCTGAACCCTGATTCTGTAGACGCGACAAAGCCCGCATGGGGGCGTGACTGGAACCTGAACCCTGGTTTCCTGAACCCTGATTCCCTGGTTTTGGCGTCTTCCGCACGCGCCATGGGGGAAATGTTCCACGTGGAACAATCCTTGGGCGGAGGCCATGCGTGCGATTCGCGCGTGGCCGATGGTTCCACGTGGAACAATATCCCGCTGGCCGACCGTCCGCTGCCCGAAAACCTAGATGTTGAGACGCCTTGGCCCTTGGGCAGCGACCAACTTCCGTGCGGTTTGACCCATACAACGGCTGAAACCGCGCGCATTGTCAGGGAGAATCTGGGTGCCAGCGCACTCTACGGCGGCGGCATTACAGGCACGGGCGTACGCTACTGTCCCTCCTTCGAAGACAAGGTGGTCAAGTTTCCTGACCGAACGGAGCACCACCTCTTCCTGGAGCCGGAAGGTCGCTATACCTGCTCGATCTACCCCAACGGCATCTCAAACAGCCTTCCGCGGGCGATCCAGGAGGCGATGACGCGCTCGGTGCCCGGCCTGGAGCGGGCCGAGTTCCTGTCCTACGCCTATGCCATCGAGTACGACGCCGTCGATGCCAGGGAACTCGATGCCACCCTGGCATCGAAACGGATACAGGGACTCTACCTGGCCGGCCAGATCAATGGCACCACGGGATACGAGGAGGCCGCCGCACAGGGATTTGTCGCCGGCGTGAATGCGGCGCTCATGGTCCGCGAACTCCCTTCGATGATTATCGGACGCCACGAAGCCTATATCGGTGTCATGATCGACGATCTGATCACCAAGGGCACCGAGGAGCCCTACCGCATGTTCACCTCGCGGGCCGAGTGCCGCCTGCTCCTGCGCCAGGACAATGCCCGCTTCCGTCTGCAGGCGCAAGCCGTGCGTCTCGCGCTGGCGGATCCGGAGCTGCTGTCGGAAACGCTGCGGTACAGCGACCTGATCGCGAAGGAGATTGCGCGGCTGGAAACGCCGACGCAACCGTGGGGCGGTGGCGGCGCGCCCGGCGAGGCGCTGCAGAAACCCGGCGCCCGCTACCGCGACCTGTTTTCAGCGCGCGCGCTTCCGGAGGCGGTGATTGAACAGATCGAGATATATTTCCGCTACCGCGGGTATTTGAAGCAGGAGGTCCAGCGCGCACGGCAGTTGAAGGCCGAGGAGTCGGCGAAGATTCCCGCCTGGGTTGATTACTGGAAGATATCCGCCATCCGTTATGAAAGCCGCGAGCGACTGGCGCAGGTACGGCCAACCAGCCTCGGGCAGGCGGCGCGGATTCCTGGCGTCAACCCCGCCGATATCGCGGTGCTCTCCGTGATCATCAAGCGCGGGCCGGGGAATTAACAAGGGCGTCGCATAATATTACATACGACACAAAGGGTTCTAGATTTTGGGGGAGGGCATCGATTGAATCGATTCAATCGAGAGAATCGATTCAATCGACTACATCGTTTGATTCCGTTTGATTCCTCCCGCTCCGCGCTTGCCATGCGCGGTCCAGTCGGTTACAGTCTCCACCCTGTCCCATTGTTCTTTCGGGGTGTGGCGCAGCCTGGTAGCGCGACAGCTTTGGGAGCTGTAAGTCGCGGGTTCAAATCCCGCCGCCCCGACCAATTCCTTTTCCCATGAGCAAGAAAGCCAGCACCAGCTACACCCCCCAGCACCTCGGCAAGCTCTCGCAGGAACCGGTCACC
>CAYPJN010000022.1:5076-15428 GCA_964411055.1 uncultured Lentisphaerales bacterium
CGCCCCTGGCGGGACGAGCTACGGCTCGGCACGCCAGGAGCGAGCGAAGGCTGCCGCGCCGAAGTTGCGAAGCAACGAAGGCGGGCCACTACGGACCATGAAAACCGGCTTCTTCTACGTCTACATCCTGCGATCCGAGGCCAAGCCTCGTTTCTACACCGGCTTCACCGAAGATCTGGATGCCCGCCTCGTTCACCACAACTCCGGTGGCGACCCGCATACCGCCAAGTACCGTCCTTGGTGCATCAAGACCGCCATCGCCTTCACGGACCGGGAACAAGCCCTTGCGTTCGAGCGCTATCTGAAGTCGCCGTCAGGCCGGGCATTCACCAAGAAACGGCTGTAGCCTACGCCACCAAGCGTTGCAGCGTGACCATGAACGGTGGCGGTTGCCCTTCGAAAGCGGTCACAATGGGCTCCACCAACCGGGGGGACGGTTCAAACGAGCGCCAGTCGCCCCGACCAGCTCTTTACCCCAACCCCATTCTTCGGGCTCTCGGCCTTTCCAAGGCCCTTGTCGATGCCAGCGCGCATAGTTCCCAAACGAAGAACGCCGTGCGTGGAGTCAGAAACATGGCCTATTCCTTGCCCAGGAGTTCGAAGATGCGTTTGCCCGCGTGCCAGTTGCCCGCGTCGTGGCCGGCGACCGGATTGAGCCAGAGGGTCTTCTTCACGCCTTCCGGGATGTTGTGGTAGGCGGCGAAAACACCATCCGGCGGGCAGAGGGTGTCGCGAAATCCGGTGCCGATGGAGACTTCCTGCCCTGGGCGGAAGAGGGTGCAGAAGTTCATGGTGTCGAAGTATCGCGCGTTTTCGGATATCTTGCGCATGGATTCGGGGAGGCACCCGTTTTCGTCGACGTTCCAGAACTGCGGGTAGCCGTTGCAGCGGCCGACGAGGCGGCCGTTGTGGTCGCAGAGGGCGGGGACGCAAGAGCTCACGAACGTGACGTCTGGATCGAGGGCGCCCAGGATGAGGACCTGTCCGCCGCCGAAGGATTCGCCGTTGAGGAGCAGGAGCTTGCCGTTCCATCCGGGGAGCGATTTGGCGTATTCGAGCACGCGGTAGTGGCGCACGATGATCCACTTGTACATGGCGGTGTGCGGGTCGTCCAGGCCTTTCATCGGGTAGTTCTTGATGTCCGATTCGTAGTATTCCGACTGATACTGCTCGTCGGTGAGACCGTTCGGGATGCCGAATTTGTTGGCCTGGACGGCGATGGCGACGTCGCCGTAGTGGTCGCTGCGGTAGGCGGAGACGTCGGCCGCGCCGTTGAAGCCCACGATGAGGGGCAGGGACTTGGGTCTCGCGTTGATGGGCATGGAGAGGTAGCCGGTGGCGGGACGGGGGCCCGCGCAGGAGACTTCGAATTCCCAGGTGCGGATCTTGCCCTTCTGGCTTGGAAGGGGTTCGACTTCCGTGAGCTTGGCCTTGATCGGCACCTGCTTCAAGGCAGCGATTTCGTCAGCCCAGAACTGCTTGAAGTCGGCGGGCGGAGGCGCGGAGGCGCGGATGTTGTCGCCATCGTACATCGCGCCCGCGGCCGCGCTGGCGGAGTCGCCCACGCCCCTGACGAAGACCCAGCCCGGGCGGTCGGGCGAGGGGATGGTGAGCAGGGCCTGGCCCTGGGCGTCCAGCTTGACGGCGACCGTCTCCGGCTTGCATTCACCGGGCACGGAGAGGCTGACTTCGACCGTGGCGCCGACGGCCGGCTGACCGCCGGCAAGCGCGCTCACCTTGAACTGGGGCTGCTCGCCCTTGGCGTAGCTGGCGAAGCGTGCGGTGACGGGCGTGCGGTTGAATGCGACCTTTTCACCGCGCCGGGGAACGTTGTCGATCGACACTTTGGGCGGTTTGGGGGCGGGGAGCGGCGAGGCCAAGGCGGCGCACACCGCGAACATGGCGAAGGTACCAATCCGTGCTTTCACTGCCATTTATCTTCTCTCAAGAGGTGATCTTCCAAATCGAGGCATATTAGAGCACAAAGCGCCACGCACGGGCAACCCCGTTGCGCTCCGATGTCGGCGGACGGGAAGCAGTACCCGGCGGAGGCGACGTTCTTCGGGTACAACGGCAGCTGGGCGAAAAACAACCGGGCGCGTCCGACGAGCTGCCCCGGAACCCACATCCTCTTCCGCGTCATGGCGCACGCCTTTGAACTGGAGCGCGGGGACGCGTACTACACGGAGGTCGGCCAGGCGGCGCGGAGCGGCTCCTACGGCCACGGCTTCGACCCGGCGCAGAACGCGAAGCCGGAGACGAGCTATTTCCACGGCATGCTCTGCCGCGACCTGAAGGCGATCGACTACCTGCGCACGCGCCCCGAATGGGACGGCAGGCACCTCAAGGTGTCCGGCGGCTCGCAAGGCGCCCTGCAGGCCATCTGGATGGCGGCGCTCGCGGACGGCGTGACCGACCTCTCCGCCGAGGTTCCGTGGAACTGCAACCTGAAGGGGCCGGAGGCGGGACGCTGCGCGGGCGACTGGCGCGTCCCGTATGCGCCCGGGCTCGACTATTTCGATCCCGTCTTCCTCGCGCGCCGCTTTCCCGCCACGCTGCGGGCGGTTATTCCACGCGCGGGGCTTGGCGACTACGTCTGCCCGCCGTCGGGCGTGGCGACGTTCTACAACGCGATCCGGTGCCCCAAGAAGATCGTCTGGGTGCAGGGCGGTGGCCATGGCGGCAATCCCATCGACCGCCGCGCCTACGAGCTCGACAGCGGTTGGTGAGGGCTTCTTCTGTGTCAAGGCGTCGTGAGCACGACGGACAGCTGTCACATTCGCGCTCCGGGAAGAGGTGCTTCGCCATCGTCATCCTCGCGGACATGCATAACCAGCCAGCATTTGGAGGGTCTGCGCGTTGACGCCGGCCGGTATCTCGAAACACGCCCCGCTGCCGTGGCCGAGCACGAACGTGATTGAACCTGAGCGCGATGCGGACAAGGAGTTCAAGGTCATGACCATCAGCCAGACTGGCGAAATCCGCGAACGCATCGCAGGGAAAGGCAGGAATCCCCCGCGTTGGATTGGGACGTACTTCCAGGAGAGCCCGGGAACGTGGTATGCGGCGAGGGCGGGCGATATTGTGTACTCGTCAATTGATCTCTGGAAAGGATGCATGGGGTTTGTGACAGATGAGTTCGACGGCGCGCTCGTGACAAAGGAGTTTCCCAAGATCTCGTCGAAATTGCCGAGGATGATGTCGACGATGGCGATGGTGCGAACTGATGTGAACGGGACGACGGGGCTTACGCCGAGCGAAGCATGCCCTGCGTAGCCTTGGCGAAGCAGGGCCGGTGCGATGATTCATACTGCGGGCGACAAATGGCAAGCCATTGCTACGGGCCGACGAGGCGGTAGAAGCGCGCGGGAAGGCCGGCGGCAGCAGGGTCGGCAAGGATCAGCGTTCCGGCGGTGAGGTTGGTCGTGCAGAGGCGTACCCAGGGACCAGCCGCAAGATTCGTCGTCGCCTCGAGCGCCACCGGCAACGGCGGCGTGCCGGTGACGGTCAAGGCGATCTGGCCGCCGGGGCACAGGGCGGCGAAGGCCGGGTTCCAGACGTGCGTCGGCCGGCCGGCATGGACCGGCGGCCAGTCGGCGGCAAAGGCGGGCAGGTAGTAGAGCGTCGCCGGCGTGTTCCAGAAGGTGTTGGTCCCAACCGAGGCCGGCGGCGGACCGGCGAAGTAGACCGTGCCCAGCCCTGGGCATTGAGCGAACGCGTAGTCGGCCATACTCGCGACGCCCCCGCCGATCGTGACGCTGGCAAGGCTGGGGCAGTCGTAGAACGCACTGTTGCCGATGGTGGTGACATTTTCGGGGATCGTGACGCGGGTCAGGCCGGTGCAATTGTGAAACGCGTACTCCCCGATCGTCCGGACTCGGCTGCCGAGGACGACGTTGGTGAGGGCCGAACAATGCATGAATGCTTGGTCGCCGATGTTCGTGACGCCCGCGCCGACCGTCACCGTTCGCAGCCCGCTCCACCCGGCGAACGCGGCGTTGCCGATGGCCGTCGGTGCGCCGTCGCCCACGGACAGGGCTCGCACCCGCGGCAGGGCTTCTCCGACCGCGAGGTCGAGGTCCACCTCGGCCAGGTCGTTGCGCAGTGCGAGCGAGGTCAGGGGACAGCCGTAGAACACCTCCTCGCCCATGCTCCGGATGCCGGCTCCGAGCGTCGCGTTGGTCAGGGCGCTGCAACCGCCGAACACGCCATGGCCCATGGAGGCGACGGTGTCGGGGATCGTGACTTCCCCCAATCCGGTGCAGTTCCCCCATACGGTGTCGCCGATGTTGGTGACCCCGGCGCCGACTACGACGTTTGTCAGTCCCGCGCACGAAAGGAAGGCCCACAGGTCGACGCTCCCGACACTGTCGGGAAGGATCACTTCGGTCAGCCCGGAGCACGAGATGAATCCCCCCGCGCCGATGGCGGTGACCGCGCAGCCGCCCAGGGTGTCGGCGATGGTGAGCGGCCCGGACCACGAGGTGTCAAAGGCGGTGATCGTCGCCTCGCCGTCGGCCACGGTGTAGGTGTACGGGCCCTCGGTCGCGCCCCGGGCCACCAGGGCGGCGCACAGCAGGGCCATGTCCATGAGGAGTGTTCGGACGCCACGGAGTGTCGTCAATGGCTTTCCCCGGATGAGGTGTACCTCTGCGTTCCGCTGCGTACCAGTCCGGCAAGAGGCGTAAGCGGTATAGCGGACGCTCACCTGGCACCCCACGACCAGTCGTTTGTTTGTGCTTGCGGAACATTAGCATCGAGGGGCTTCGGAGTCCATCACTGTCTTGCCGATGCGACTGCGGGTGAGTGCATGTAACGATTCGGTTTGGAATGAGGCCCATGGCTCCCGTGCCGTATGCCCGCACGGATGGCTTCATCAAGCCGACCGCCTGACGAGGCGTTCGGCTTCGAGGAAAACCGGATCGACGGGGCCGAGGAACGAGTTGGCGCACGGCTCGATGGACGGGGCGCGTTGGAAGTCCGTGGCGGTGCCCCGACCATGCTTCGCTCCGGGCTTCGCAGGGGTATACATCGGCGGTGGCTTTGTATCCGCGTCCCCATTATAATACGGTATTGTTCACGAATGCCGCACCACGTTTCGAAGCCCGCATGTCCGAGTCGCCCCGACAAGCCGCCTCACCTTCAGCCATCGCCGACTGGCAGCGTGGGCAACTGCCTCGCTGGCGCGCCCAGCCGCCCGCCCCGCCCGTCACCGACCAAGTCACGGCGCTGGCCTACTGCTTCTGGCCACCCGCGCGCATGGCGGAACAGTTCTTCACCATTGAGGCGGCCTTCCGCGCCACGTGGGAGCAGTGCGGACGCCTCCGATCGAAGATCGTCGCCAGCCACCGTTTTCCCGAACTGGACGCCTTCTGCGGGCAGGAAGGCGTCGCGGTCGACCTGGCGCCTGAACTGAGCGGGCGACTGAGCGCCATGAGCCGCGACTGCATCGCCAACCTCCACGCGCGCTTCGACACACCCTATGTCCTGGTCATCCAGAATGACGGGTTTCCCCTGCGGTCCGGCCTCGGCGCCTTTGTGGGTCCGTACGACTAC
The DNA here is from genome assembly GCA_964411055.1 of uncultured Lentisphaerales bacterium. Classification (GTDB taxonomy): domain Bacteria; phylum Verrucomicrobiota; class Kiritimatiellia; order RFP12; family JAAYLN01; genus JAAYLN01. The sequence continues at coordinate 10,633 of CAYPJN010000022.1, forward strand.
ATCGGCGCGCCATGGGGACCCTCCTCGTGGTACACCCGGTTGGTCTTTCCGCATCCACGCTTCAGTGTGGGCAACGGCGGTTTCTCGCTGCGGTCCAGACGTTTGTGCGAGCGGGCCTCGTGGTACTTCCGCCGCAAATACCGGCTGATTCCCTACTGCTACGCGGTGGTGGACGATGTGTTCTACTGCCGGGTGCTGCCGCGTTTCGAGCCCGGGATCCGCCGGCTTATGAAGTACGCGCCGCCCGAGGTGGCCGGCCGGTTCTCGTGCGAGGCGTACGACGGCTACTACCCGCGCGACGGCGAGATGCCGTTTGGTTTCCACACGGTCAACGGCTTCAACCGCGTCAGGCGGGATTTCAGCGGCCGCGTTGCCGCGTGGCTCGGAAACTGTGAAAATAACGGCTGAATAAGGTTGGGGCGGCGCCCGATCCTCACCGGGGATCCTACTCGATCCGCGCCTTCACGGCGCGTCGCAGATGCGCCGCGCGCAGATCCTGGATGATGTGCCTGACCTCCAGCCAGCGCGGGACGTGCTGCCCGAGGAAGAGATCAACGTCCTTGTCCGGCAGGCCGTCGCGCACGCGCTGGCCGGCGGCGTCCAGCTCCGCGAGCAGCGGCGCGACATCGCGCGCATAGAAGTCGCGGTCGCCGATCGTGGGGTCGCTCCACAGGAAGAGGCTCTCGTTCTTGTCGTTGCGCAGCGTGTCGTAGGTGTTGAACGCGGCCACGACCAGGCCGCGCTTAAGCTCGCGCAGGTCGCCCGCCGCAATCTGGAAGCGCAGCTCCAGCGAGCGCTCGAGCTCCTGGACGCGCGCGCCGCAGACCGTGTATGAGAAGCTCTTGCCCTGCGCGTCGGTGCCGTGGCGGCCGAAGCCCAGGCCCCATGTGGTTCCGCCGAGGGGCAGGCAGGTGTAGACCATCTGCCAGGGGACGAAGACATGCACGGCGACGCCGTCGGGCGTCAGCGCCGCGTCCTTGCGGATGTAGTCGGCGCCCAGCTTGTACTTCCGCGACGGCAGGGCCCACTCGACCTCGTAGGGGTCGTTGACTTCCGGCAGGTCCTTCAGGAAGGCCGTGTAGTGGAAGTCCGCGTCGCGGCCGGGACGCAGGTTGAACTCCACCTCGCCGGCCGTGCGCTTCTTGAGCACGAAGTCCTGCGGCTGCGGATCGTCGAGGCGCCCGTAGAAATGCACCCCCGACACGTCGCAGAGCACCTGCAGACCCGTCCGGTAGGCCGGATCGGGTTTTGGGGCGTCGCACCCCTTCAGGTGGCGCTCGATGTCGCGCTTCTGGTTCAGGTCGATCATCTTGCCCGAGACCTCGAAGGCGGTGAACATCCGGCCCCAGTCGGCGTAGTGCGGCGAACGCGCCCAACTGTCGGCGCTTTGGGGCGCCTGGCGGTCGAATTTCACGTCATAGGACGGGCGCGCGAAGGGAATGAACATGTTCTGCTGGATCTCGTTTTCGATCATGCGCGCGACCTCGTAGCGGTAGGCGCGGAAGAACTTGTGGCTCGTGCGGCGCAGGATGGTGAGGCGCTCCTCCGGCGCGGGCGCGCGGTTTCCGAAGACCGCCTTGTCGAACCCGGCCATCTTGCCGCCCTTGTCGAAGTGGAGCAGCGCCGCGTAGTAGTTGGTCTCGGAGGGCTTGGTGTTCCTGGCCGCCAGCGCCCTGGCGATCTGCCCGGCGGCCAGCGCGCGGTCCCCGCGGTACAGCGCCAGCTCGAGCTGCACATCGCAGAACGCTTCCGGCTCGAGCTCGAAGTACTTCTTGAGCAGGTCGTCGGCGAAGGCGTAGTCGCCGAAGGTGAACGCCGAGGCCGCATAGCCGGCATACTGTGCGGCGCCCGCCAAAAATCCCGGCTTGCGCGTGTTGAGCTTCTCCTGGAGCGCGATCACGGGCAGGATGGCGGCCTTCCAGCGCTGGTAGACGTCCTTTTCCGGCAGCCCGTACTCGAAATAGCGCGGCAGGGCGGGCACGCGCGCCTGGAGGAGGCGCAGCCGTTTCGCGTCGGTGTCCGCGTCCTTGTCCAGCTCGGCCAGCAGCGCCGCGCTCGCCGCATGCGCGCCGCCCGCGTGCAGGAGGCCGGCCGCCCCCAGCAGTATCTCGAAGCGCCGCTCCGGATCCTCCAGGCGCCGCGCCTGCGCCAGCTCGGCGTCGAAGGCTCCGCGGTCCTGCAGGCGCTGGGCGGCCTGCATGAAGAGCGGCACAAAGGTATACGGTGCGTCGGCGCCGTAGAGCCCCGCGGTGGAGGCCTGCAGCGCCTTCGCCGCCTGGAAGTCCACTGGCGCGATGGCCGCGACAATGTTGCGCAGGGGCGCCAGGCGCGGATCGCCCTTCTGCCCCTCGACCTTTTCGGCGCGGATCTCCTGTGCCAGGCGCTCCGCCGCGGGAATCTCGCCCGCCTTGACCGCCGCCGCGGCCAGGTGGGCGCACATGGCGATCTTAGAGGCGAACAGGTCCGCGTGCGCCCGCGCGGTTTTCTCGGCCGCTCCGAAGGGCATCGCGCCGATGACCGCGAGCATCGCGGCCTTGCGCGCCTGGGAGGCGGGCAGCGCCGCAAGCTGCCGCCAGACAGCCTCGGCCTCCGCGTCGCCGATGCGCCTGGCGTAGGGATACATCTCCTTCAGCAGGCGGCATTTCTGATCGGGTCCGAGGTTCTCCTTCTTCAGAAATTGCCCGATCTGCTCGTGGGCCTTCTTGGAGGGCCCGGCCCACTGCGGGTCGAACTGCTTCAGGCCGCCAATGAAGGCGTCGAGCTCGGCCGGCGGCAGATCCTGGGAGAAGGTGCCGAGGGCCGACAGGACGATGGCGGCGAAAAAAACGGCTCTGGCTGAAAACTTCACCGGGCACCTCCCTTCGCGGCGTCCTGGAGATCGAGGATGAACGCGATGCACTCCATGCGGATCGAGTCCGCCGACTCGCGCCGCTCGTCGGCGTAGGCCAGCCAGCTCAGGGCGCGGCGCGCCAGATGCCGGACTTTGGCGTCCGCGTGCTCCAGCGCCGGCGCGGCGAGCTGTTTCAGCCGCGTCGCGTAGCGCACGTCGTCCAAACCCTCGCGCATGCCCTCGTAGGCCAGCGTGTGGATGAAGGCGCCGTTCCCGCCGAGGACCGTCACGATGCCGCGGTACCAGTTCTCGTCGGTGATGGCGTTGTCATTCCAGTTGTTGCGCCAGAGGATGTAGTTCGCGCTCACGTCGTAGTTCGCCTTGTAGGCCACCAGCCCGTGGGCGCGGCGGAAGTAATCCGGGTTCTCCGGCCCGCAGTGCGGGTCGGCGTACCAGCCCACCAGCGCATGGGGGTTGGACTCGTGGAACTTGTCGGCCTCGATCTTGCGCAGCGGACTGGGAATGCCGGGCAGATTGATGAAGTCGAGCGCAAAGAGCTGGCGGCGCCACGCCTTGCTGGCCACGAAAACGCCGATGCCGGCTTCGTGCGCCGCCAGCCAACTGCTCTGCTCGGTGCGGATGATTTCGGGGGGCGCCTCGTCGCGTCCGTAGGCGTAGAGGCGCGTATGTCCGAGCGCCTTGCGGCACATCTCGGCGTATCGGAGGAACTGCCGGCGCTGCCGGTCAATCGCCTGAAGATTGGCCTCGCTGGGGTTCGCCTCGTCGATCGACACGTTGGCGTAGAACCCCGGGCGGATGAAGAGGTCCGTTCCCAGCCCCGCCTGCTTCATGCGCGCCACATATGCCTCGAAGGCGTCCGGCGCGAAGAGCGACATGTTGATGATGTTGACAGGATAGAGCGCGTTGTGGTCCGCGAGATCCCGCATGATGCCGTCGTCGTACTCGTTGCGGTAGCCGAGATACGGCGCGAAGATGAACTCCTTGCCGGTGTCGTAGTTCGTCATCGCGCGCGGCAGCCCGAACGGCAGCACCGTCACGCTGAGCGGCACCGCGCCGAACTTCCGGCCTTCGGCCGCCATGGCGATCGTCCCCGTGTATACGCCCGCTTTGGCGTTGCCGGGCACCTTGACGGTCACGAGGAACTGCTTGAACTCGTCCTTGTTCAGCACGCAGGGCTGGAGCGTCGCGGCATCGCTGATCAGGGACTGGTTGGCCTGGTTGTCCCGCGAGTAGTTGACCACGGAGAACATGGCGCTCATCCAGCGGTAGTCGGCCTGGCCGTCGCCAATGCTGTAGCGCACGTAGTTGTCCCGCGTTTCGGGATCGACGCGCACCAGGTCCTCGTCGTTCAGCAGCATCTCGGGCACCAGCAGCCGGCCCAGCGGGTCGTTGAACTCGCCGCACCATCCGGAACCCGCCTGGTACCAGAGCTTCACGAGCTTGATGTCGACCGCCGCCGCCGGAATCACGCCGCCCTTGCCCCGGAGGTCGCCGGCACGCAGCGTGAAACGGTCCACGTCCGCGCGCGGATAGACCACGAACGAGCCGGGCTCGAACTCCCCCTGCGCCGCCATGATCTCCAGCGTGCCGAGCGCCGCGCCGTCGGCGGGATAGGTGTCCGGCAGGCGGCGGATGTCGGAAAGCGGCGGAACGGCGTAGTAGACGGCGGGCGCTCCCTGCCACGCCGGCGGGGCCGCCTTCAGATCCGCGGCGACGCGCTGCGCGTTCTCCCTGACCTTCGCCGTGTCCCGCGCATAGGTCTGGCGGAACGGTTGCGTGCCGGCGGCGGCCGCGCCCGCCGCCGCGAGCCCGAGGGAGAGCAGCGGCGCCGCAATATGGATGTGCATCTTGTTTTTTCCTTCGCGCGCGAGGGGCCAATGCAACACCTGAGAGGCTCTTGCAAAACCCCCCGGTCGCTGCGCCTACTGGCCTGTCTGCCTGCATA
>CAYPJN010000023.1:0-4697 GCA_964411055.1 uncultured Lentisphaerales bacterium
GACCGCCTCGATGTCGCCCGTCCGCACGCATTTCTGCACGTTCGTCAACCGCCGGCCCGATGGGTGCGGCTCGCCGAGCAGGTAGGGCACCAGCGGATGCATGCCCGCGGTGGTGAAGAGCACGGTGGGGTCGTTCTCGGGGATCAGCGAGGCCCCCGAGATGATCTTGTGGCCCTTGGATTCGAAGAAACGGAGGTATTTCTCGCGCAGCAGATCGGCGGTCATGGCTTAAATGGTTCCCGTAATGACAGGGCGGAGTTTATCGGTTTGCGGCGTCATACGCAATGACAAGAAGCTTCGACCGATTGCACAGGTTTTGTTTTGCACACGGACGGTTGGTCATGGTATATATCGCGGCGTTCAGGCGGTTGCGCCCCGTGTGCCGGGCGCCGCAAGGCAGAAGCGGCATGAGCGAGACAAGTCATAGACCTTTGGCTCTGGTGATTGGCGGCAGCCGCGGCATCGGCCGCGCGATCGCTTGCCGCCTGGCCGAGTCGGGCTTTGATATCGCCTTCACCTACCGGGCGAACCATGCCGCCGCGCAGGAAGTGCGCGCCCTCGTCGAAGCCCGGGGCGCCGCCTGCCGTCTCGCGGCCTTCGACTTGGCGGACCGCGCGGCGACGCGGGCGGCGGTCGAACAGCTTATGGCGCCGCGCTGTCCCGAGGCGCTGGTTTACAACGCCGGACTCGCGCGCGACAACCTGGCCGCCCTGATGCAGGACGACGAGTGGGACACGGTGATCCGCACCAATCTCGACGGCTTTTTCAACGTCGTAAAGCCGGTACTCTTCGAGATGATCCGGCAGCGGCGTGGACGCGTCGTGGCCATCACCTCCGTCTCCGGCGACCTGGGGCAGGCGGGGCAGGTCAACTATTCGGCGGCGAAGGCCGGACTGGCCGGCGCCGTGCGGGCGCTGGCACGGGAGGTGGGGCGCAAGCAGATCTTTGTCAATGCCGTCTCGCCCGGCGTCATCGAGACCGAGATGACGCGGTCGCTGCCGCGCGAGCAGATCCTGCCGATGATCCCGCTGCACCGTTTCGGCACGCCCGAGGAGGTCGCCGCCGCCGTCAACTTCCTTTGCGCGGAGCCGCACATGTACGTGCATGGACAGGTGATCAAGGTCAACGGCGGCATGGCGGTATGAGCAGAGGCCCAGCGCACAGCTTTGACGACCTGGTGGTCGGCGCCGGCACCGCTGGCCTCACGGCGGCGCTGCTGCTGGCGCGTTTCGGACGATCGGTGCTGCTTGTCGACGGCGCGCCCGCTCCCGGCGGCGGTCTGCGCCGCTTCCGGCGCGGCGGCGCAGCCTTCGACACGGGGTTCCACTTCTCGGGCAGCGTGCGCCCCGGCGAGCTGCTCGACCGCCTGCTGAAGCAGCTTGACATCCGGGACGCGGTCACGCTGCTTCCATATGACTCCTCCCGCACGCACCGTTTCCTTTTCCGCAACGCGCGGACAGCGGTCGAGGTGCCGGCGGGGCTCGACCAGGCGTGCGCCTGCTGGCAGGCGCGTTTCCCGGCGGAGGCGGGACCGGTCGCCTGGTATTTCGAGGCGCTGCGGTCGATCGCCGAGCGGACAACAGGCATGCAGACCGACGGCATCATGAAGCCGTTTGGCATGCTGGACGAGGATTTCGTGTCGCTCCGCTCGGTTCTCGACCGCCGTTTCCGCGATCCGCTGCTGAAAGGGGCGATCAGCGCCTTCTCGATGTGCCACGGTTCCCCGCCCGCGCGGGTCTCCTTCGCGGCCCACGCGCGGGTGGCCTTCGGGCTGCACCAGTCGGTCGGCACGCTGGCCGGCGGCGGCGACGCGCTCGCGGACGCGCTGGTGCAGAGGGCGCGGCATGCAGGGGTCGAGATCCGCTGCGGCTGCCGGCTGGAGGCCTTCGATGATATCGTCGAGGGACACCCGCGCCGCGCCGTCCTGGCCGACGGCGGCATCGTGTCCTTCGGCCGCTGCCTGCTGACCATCGATCCCGCGCAGATACTCGACCTGCTGGCCCCCGTGCATCCCACGCCGGCCTTCCGCGAGCGTGTCCGCGCCTTCAAGCCCTCGATCGGGTTTTTCGTAGCCTTCGGGGTGGTCGACGGGAGCGCGCCGCCGCCGGACTTCGGGCGTTGCATCCACTCGGATTTTCCGGAGACCGATTTCGACGCGATGATGGATCCCGTCCATGCCGGAACGCGGCCGATGGTCGTCATAGAGGTGCCGGGCGACGCCGCCGCGGGAGCGCCGCCCACGATTTCCGCGCTGGAAATGAGTTTTCCGCAGGACGTGGCGGCCTGGTCGGAGTCGCGCGTCGGGCGGCGTCCCGCCGACTACTACGCTTACAAGCGCCGACGGGCCGGGGCCATCCGCGAGCGTCTCGCGACGATGCTGCCATACGCGGACCGCGTCCGCTGGGCCGAGACCGCCTCGATGCTGACCTTCCGCGACTACCTAGGCTCGTCCTGCGGCAGCGCCTACGGAATCATGCAGCAAGTGGGTCAATACGGCCTCTTCGGGCGCCTGCCGGGGCGCAACCTCTATGCCGCTGGCCAGAGCGCGTTGTGGCCGGGAGTGCTGGGGGCTATGATGTCCGGCCTGCTGGTCGCCCGTCTCATGGTGGGGCGCGAGCACTTCGATGCCCGGCTGACGCGTCCGGAGGCGAGCCATGTCTAGTCCGCGGCATAGGGTCGTCATCACCGGCATGGGCGTGGTATCGCCGCTGGGCGGCAGCGTGGACGAACAGGCCGCGGCGCTGGCGGCGGGCGCGCACGGTCTCCGCGCCATGCCGGAATGGTCGGCCTACAAGGGCCTGCGCAGCCTTGTCGCCGCGCCGGCCGAACTGCGCGACGCGCGGTCGATCCCGCGGCAGAACCGCCGCTCCATGGGCCGCATGAGCCTCTTTGCCGCGCAGGCCGCGCAGGAGGCGCTGCGCGCGGCGCGCGTCGACCCCGCCACACTGGGCGACGGCCGGACAGGATGCGTCGCAGGTTCGACCACCGGCAGCGCCATCGCGCTCAACAACGTCTTCGAGACGATGCTGCCGGACCGCGATTTCTCTCTGCTGCAGTCGATGCAGTTCTTCCAGTGCCTCTCGCACACGGTGGCGATGAACCTGGCGCAGTACCTCGGCCTGCAGGGCATGCTGCTCGCGACCAACGCCGCCTGCGCCTCGGGACTGCAGGCCATCGGCCTGGCAACCGATCTGATCCGCTCCGGCCGCCAGGACGCCATGCTCTGCGGCGGCGCCGAGGAGCTCCATCCCACCGTGACGGGATCATTCGACATGCTCATGGCCGCCTCGACCGGCTACAACGGGCGCCCTGCGGCGGCCTCGCGCCCGTTTGACGCGGCACGCGACGGCCTGGTGTGCGGCGAGGGCGCCGGAATCCTGTTCATCGAGTCGCGGGAGCGGGCCCTGCGCCGCGGCGCGCCGATTCTGGCCGAGATCCTCGGCTTCCATACCTGCAGCGGCGGGGCGCACATCAGCGAATCGAGCCGCGAGGGCATCGCCCGCTGCATGCGCGCCGCGCTGTCGGACGCCGGCTGCGGATCCGGCGCGGTCGAGTATGTCAGCGCCCATGCCACGGCCACGCTGCAGGGCGACGCCGAGGAGGCCGCCGCGCTCCGCGAGGTAGTGGGCAACGCGGTCCCGGTCAGCAGCCTCAAGGGCCACCTGGGCCATACCCTCGGGGCCTCGGGCGCCATCGAGCTGGCCGCGGTGGTGCGCGGCCTGCACGAGGGCCGCCTCTACCCGACGCGCAACCTGGAGGAGGTGGCGGAGACGTGCCGCGGCCTGCGCCATGTCACCGTGCCGGAGACCACCCGCGCCCGCTGTTTCCTGAAGAACAGCTTCGCCTTTGGCGGCATCAACGCCTCGTTGGTCTGCCGCCTGCAAACCGAGGAAACTGCATGACGAGGGACGAGATTGTCGCCGCGACCAACGCGGTATTTGCCGAGTCGTTCGAGATCGAGCCGGAACGGCTCGTGCCCGAGGCCAACATCTTCCAGGACCTGGGACTCGACAGCCTGGATATCGTGGATCTGGTCGTGGCGCTCCAGAAGCGCTTCGCCGTGCAATTGCGCGACGACGCGCGCATCCGCACCATCCGCACGCTCGGGGATGTCCACGCGTTCATCGAGACCATCCGGAAAGAGAACCGCGCGTGAAACGCGGACTGGCCATGCTTTTCTCGGGCTGCTTCTATCCGCTGCTGGCCGCCTACACCCTTTTGGCGGTTCCGCTGCTGGCCCTGGTGGTCGCCGCGCATGCCCCGTTCTCCCCGCACCGCGACAACATGCGGCGCTTCCGGCGGGCGATCTCCTGGTACGGCACCGGCATCATCCGCGGGCTGGCGCGCCCCGTGGCGCGCATCCGCTACGAGTCGCCCCGGCGGACACCGCGGGTGGCGCGCATCTTCGTCGCCAACCACGTCTCCGCCTCGGATCCCTTTCTCATGGCCGTGCTGCCCGAGGAGGTGGTGCAGGTCGTGAACCTGTGGCCTTTCAAGCTGCCGGTATGGGGCCGGTTCGCGCACTGGGCGGGCTACCTCAGCATCCGCGCCATGGATCCCGGGGAATTCCAGGCGCGTGCCGCGCACCTCCTGGCCGAGGGCGTATCCCTGGTGGCTTTTCCCGAGGGCACGCGGGCGGGCACGCGCCCGATGGGGCCCTTCCACGGCGCCATGTTCCGCCTGGCGCTGGCCACGCG
>CAYPJN010000023.1:4707-15378 GCA_964411055.1 uncultured Lentisphaerales bacterium
CGCGCCATGGGCGTGAAGCCCAAACGTACGATCCGCTTCGCGCTGTGGAACGGCGAAGAGCAGGGGCTGCTCGGATCGTTGGCCTATGTGGACCGCCATCTGGCCACGCGCGCGCCGCTGGTGCCCCTCTGCATCGCCGGCAACGCCCGCACGCCGGCCCGCGGCTCCCTGGTGCTCGAACCCGCAACCATCCGCATCCGCTGCCTGCCCGAGTTGACCTGGGATCAGTTCCGCGACTGCACGCCGTTCCAGCTCAAGAACCGCGTCCGCCACCTTATCCGCGCCGAACTGGAGCGCATGGAGCTTCCCGCATGAAGGCATCCGACGCCTCCTACCGGCTGGCCTTCCGCGACGCCGCGGCGATCCGTGAGACACAGGAGCGGCTCCTCGCCGCGCACCTCCGCCACTGCGCGCAGTCTCCGTTCTACCGGCGCCTGCTGCCGCAGGACATTGCGCCGGCCGCCGGACGCTTCCCGCTCGAGGCCCTGCGCGACCTTCCGTTCACCACCAAGGCCGACATCGAGGCGCGCAACGACGACTTCCTGGCCGTCCCGCGCGTCCGTGTCCGCGACATCGTGCAGTCCTCGGGCACCACCGGCCGCCCGACGCGCATGATGTACACGGCCCGCGACCTGGCGCGCCTCGCGCGCAACGAGGCCGTCTGCTTCCGGGGCTGCGGCATGGGGCCCGGCGACCGCGTGCTGCTGACCTGCACGCTCGACCGCTGTTTCGTGGCGGGTTACGCCTACTGCCTGGGCGCGCAGGCGGTCGGCGCGGCCGGCATCCGCAGCGGCCTGAACCTCGCCGAGGGCCACGCCGCCGTGATCGCGCAAATGCAGCCTACGTTCCTCGTCGGCGTGCCCGGTTTCCTGCGCAAGCTCGGCCGACACCTGCGCGACGCGGGAACGCCGGCGCGGGGCGTGCGCGGACTGATCTGCATCGGCGAGCCGCTGCGCGACGCCGCACTCCAGCCCACCGCGCTGACCGCCGAACTGGAGCAGCTCTGGGGCGCGCCGGCCTTCTCGACATACTCATCGTCCGAGATCGTCACCTCCTTCTGCGAATGCCCGCGGCAGTGCGGCGGGCACGCCGCGCCGGATCTCGGCATCCTGGAGATAGTCGACGACGCGGGCCGTCCGCTGCCGCCGGGCGAGGCCGGCGAGGTCGTCTTCACGCCGCTGGGCGTGGAGGGCATGCCGCTGCTGCGTTTCCGCACCGGCGACATCGGCTACCGGATCGAAGAACCCTGCGCCTGCGGACGGCTCACACCCCGCCTCGGCCCCATCCTAGGACGCCGCGCCCAGATGCTCAAGGTGCGCGGCACCACCTTCTACCCGGCGACGGTTTTCGAGGTGCTCAACGGCATGCCGGAAGTCAGCGAGTACTATGTCGAGGTCGCGGACGCGGACGAGCCGGGCGCCGACCGCATCCGCGTGCATGCGGCGCTCGCGCCGGACACTCCCGCGCTCCGACGCCAACTCGAAGAGCGGCTGCTCGCCCGCCTGCGCGTCAGGCCGGAGCTCAGCGTGGAGGGCGAGGACGAGATCCGCCGGCAGGTCTACCGCCCGCAGTCGCGCAAGCCCGTGCGCTTCATCGACCGGCGTCGCCGCGCGGCGGTCGCGTCGTCCCAGGAGGAGACCGCCGCATGCAGGTGATGCGCATCTCCGCCACTGCCGCGGATGGCGCGGCCCGCGTCTGCTTCCCCGCCGACGAGCCGGCCTTTGCCGGCCATTTCCCCGAAGCGCCCGTCCTGCCGGGCGTCGTGCTGATAGACGCCGCCATCGCGATCGTCGGCCAGGCGCTCGGGCGGCCGCTGCGGCTCGGACACCTCGCCACGGTCAAGTTTGTCCGCACCGTGGCCCCCGGCGACGTTCTCGATCTGGACTTCAAGCTGCTGCCGGACGCGGCACGTCCGCGCAGCATCCGCGCCACGGCCCGCTGGAGCCGCGGCGCGGAGCGCATCGCAGAGATGACCTGGACGGCGGAGCCCGACGCCGTGGAAGGGAGCCCGCTGCCATGACCCGGCGCCGCCTGCAGCCGCTCGCCTTCCCCGCGCTCGACGGCTACCCGCCGCTTTGCGCGACCGTCGTCCACCGCGTCGGCTTCTCCGAGGTCGATCCGATGGGCATTGTCTGGTTCGGACGCTACACGACGTTCTTCGAGGAGGCCTCGGCCGAACTGCGCGAGGCCTGCGGCCTCTCGCACGCCGCCTTCCGCGATGCAGGCATCGAACCGCCGGTAGTCTCTTACCAGGTCGAGTACCTGCATCCGTCGCGCCTCGACGAGCGGCTGGCGGTGAAGGCCTGCCTGCACGCCAGCGAAGCCGCCCGGCTGAACATGACCTACGAAGTTCGGGGCCCGGATGGCGTCCTGCGGGTGGCGGCCCGCACGGTGCAGGTCTTCATGGAGGCCTCCAGCCATACCGTCTGTCTGACGTCCCCGGGAATCTGGACCACATGCCTGGCGCGGTGGCGCCGGGGGGAGTTCGCATGCATGCAGGCCTGAGCGACGTGGTCATCGCCGACCAGGGCCTGCTCTCCGCCTATGGATCGGGCGTGGATGCCTGCATGGAGGGACTCCTCGCGGGACGCCGCGCCTTGCGCCAGTCCGGCAGCCGTTTCCCTCCGGCGCTGGCCACGCTGCCCGTGGGCGCGATGCCAGATACGCCGGACAGCGGCGCCTCCGGAGAACCGCTTCTAAACGGAATGCGCGATCTGCTGAACGGCGCGCGCCCCCTGCCGCCGGATGCCGCGCTATATGTGGCGACCACGGCGGGAGAGATCGGCCTGCTCGAACAGGAGATCCTTGCCGGCGCCCCCCCTTCCGGCGCCGACCGCCTCTCGCTGCTGCCCGCAAGGCTGGCGCAGGCGCTGGACCTGCGGGAAGGCGCTCCGCAGCTTGTCTCCTCGGCCTGCGCCTCATCGCTGGCCGCCCTGGCGCTGGCGGCCTCGGCAATCCGCCGCGGGCAGTGCGACAGCGCTCTGGTGGTTGGCGGCGACACGGTCTCCGAATTCACCCTCTCGGGCTTCGCAGCCCTGATGGCTCTGGATCCGTCGGGTGCGAGGCCCTTCGATGTCCGCCGCCGCGGCATCACGCTGGGCGGCGCCGTCGCCTTCGCGCTGCTGATGCGCCGCGAGCGCGCCTGCCGCGAGGGGCGTCCCTGCCTGGGGGTCGTCGGCGGCTGGGGTTTGACCTGCGACGCCAACCACCTGACCGGCCCCTCGCGCGACGGCGCGCCGCTCGCGGAGGCCGCCGGGCAGGCTCTGCGGATGGCAGGATGCCGTCCCGGCGCGGTCGCCGCCATCGCCGCCCACGGCACGGGGACGGTATACAACGACCAGATGGAACTGCTGGCCTTCAGAAGGGTCTTCGGCGCACCGCGGCCGCTCTTCTCGGTCAAGGGCGGCCTGGGACACACCCTCGGCGCGGCAGGCCTGACGGGGACGCTTATCGGTCTGGAAGCCCTGCGCCGGGGACGTGTCCCGCCGACGGTGGGGCTGGAGCAAATGGCCGCGGACGCGCATGGATGGGCGGCGGCCGCCGCCGTGCCCGTGCCTTCGGACGGCGCGCTGCTCGTTACAGCCTCGGGTTTCGGCGGCATCAACGCCGCGCTTGTGCTCGCGTTGTCGGCCATCCCCGGGACGCCCGCCGCGGCCGGTGAGATCCCGTCCCCCGGCCGCGCGAGTGACCGGGCACGCCATCCCGCGCGCATCGGAGCCGGGACGCAGCGCGCCATCGCGGCCGTCCGCCGCGCCCTGGACGAGGCGGGCCGCGGGAGCGGGGAGAGCGGTGCGCCGCGCGGCGCGGCGCGCATCGGCATCATTGCCCACGACCGCGATGGCTGCACCGCGGCCAACCGCGCCTACTTCACGGACTACGTCGCCTCGGGCCGCGCGCTGGGCCGCGGCCAGCTCTTTGCCGCCACCCTGCCGACTTCCATGGCGGCCGAGTGCGCCATCGCCCTGGGTCTCCGCGGGCCGCTGCTGGCGGTCGCGGAGCCGGACGGCGGTGACGGCGCCGCGCGGCGGGCCGCGGCGGGCCTGCTTGCGGAGGGTCTGGCCGACGCCATGGTTCTGCTCGAAGCCGATGGGACGCGCGCCGCAGCGCGCGTGGTCGTGACGGCGGAGGAGCAGAGGCCCGCCGCCAGCGGCCGCGCCGCGCCCCCAGACCGGGAATTACCCGCACCTGCATCATCCGTGACCAAGGCTCCCGCATGAATCTCAAGCTGATCTATCCCCGCTGGCCGAAGCTCAGGCGCCAGACCGAGTTCCACCTGCCGCCGCACGGGCCGGTCTGCTTCGCGGCCACGCTGCCGGCGGAGGTGCATGTGAGCTTCACGGATGAGAATGTCGAGCCGCTGTCGTTGGACGACACGCCCGACCTTGTCGCGCTCTCGGTCATGCTGACCTGCCAGATGCCGCGCGCCTGGGAGATCGCCGACGCCTACCGCGCGCGGGGCGTCCCCGTGCTCTTTGGCGGAATCGCCACGATGCTGCATGCCGACGAGACCCGCGCGCACGCCGACGCCGTCTTCCTCGGCGAGGCCGAGGGCCGCATGGAGGCGGTCATCGCCGACTTCAGGGCGGGGAAACCGAAGCCAGTGTACGACTTCCTGCGCGACCCGCCGGATATCCGGCTCGTCGGCGCCGCCCGCCGCGACATCTTGAACCGCGAGCGCTACAACTTCCGCGGCGTGCAGATGGTCGACCTGGTGCATGCCTCGCGCGGCTGCCGTTTCAACTGCTTTCCATGCTGCACCCCCTATCTCGGCGGGCGCGTCTTCCGGCCGCGCCCCATCGACGCGGTGGTGGCGGAGATGGCCGCCATTCCCAACAACCGCCTCTTCATCGTGGATAACTCGCTGGCGCAGGACGGCGAGTGGGAGCAGCAGCTCTTCCGGGCGATCGCGCCGCTGAAGAAGAAATGGGTGTCGCATCCGATCGTCGACAACGACGCCGTGCTGAAACTCGCGGCCGATGCCGGCTGCTGGTACGTCTACCAGGCGGTGGCCGGGATCACGGATGGGATCCGGAAGCGCATCCGGCGCCTGCACGACCACGGCATCGGCGTCGAGGGAACAATCCTGCTGGGGCTTGACGACCAGACTGAGGACGACATCAAGCGCATGGTAGATTTTCTGCTGGAGATGAACCTCGACATGGCGGAGTTCACCGTACTGGTGCCTTTTCCGCACACGCCGGTGCGCGCGCAGCTCGAGCGCGATGGGCGCGTGCTGCACAACGACTGGATCCGCTACACGGGCTCCGAGGTGGTCTTCCGTCCGGCCAGGATGACGCCCGAGGCTCTGGAAAGGATGTACCATTACGCCTGGGACGCCTTCTACCGCGAGGCCGACGCGGCCACGCGCATGGCGCGCCTCTTCCTGAAGGTGATCCACAAGGAGATCCTGGACGGCACGCGGCCCGACGTCGGGAGCCGCCGCCGGCGGACCGGCTGGGGCGGAGGCGTCGCCGCGCCATGAGAATCCTGCTGCTGGCCTGCAACCCGGTGGTGGCCCCCTATCCCGTCTACCCGCTCGGAATGTCGGTGATCGCGGCGGCGCTGGCGCGTGCGGGACATGCGGTGCGCCAGTTCGACATGCTGGCAGCCGGATTCTCCATCGACAGCCTGCGCGCCGCCATCGCCGCGTGCGATCCCGGGCTCGTCGGCGTCTCGTTCCGCAACCTGGACAACGTCAACGCCTGCAACGAGATGCACTACCTCGACCAGCTCATGGCGCTGATGGACACGATCCGCGCGCAGACGCGCGCCCCGGTGGTCATCGGCGGGCCGGGATTTTCCGTCATGCCCGAGCGTCTGCTGGAAATCACGGGATCGGACTTCGGCATCGTCGGCGAAGGCGAGCGCCTGGTGGTCGAGCTGGCCGCCGCGCTGCAGCGCGGCGAGCCTCCCCCGCGGCGCCTCTTCCGGGCCGACGCATCGCTCGATGCCGCCGGCATGGTGCCGGCCGCCTATGACGCGCCGATCCTCGACTTCTATCAGAAGGGCGGCGGCATCGTGCCGCTCCAGACCAAGCGCGGCTGCCCGTTTCGTTGCTCCTACTGCACCTATCCGCTGCTCGAGGGGCGCCGTATCCGCGTCCGCGACCGCGACGCCGTCGTCGATGAAATGCTCGCGCTTCAGGCGTCCGGCGCCCGGCAGATCTTCTTCACGGATTCGGTCTTCAACGATCCCGGGGGGGCGTACCGCGACCTGATCGCGGCCATGCGGCGGCGCGGGGTCGCGCTGCCCTGGACGGGTTTCTTCCGGCCGGAGGTCATCGCGCCCGAACTGCTTCGCGACATGCGCGAGACCGGCCTGAATGCCGTCGAGCTGGGATCGGACGCCGCCACCGACACCACCTTGCGGGAGATGGGCAAGTCCTTCGGGTTCCGCGACATCGAGGCCGCGCATGCCGCCTTCGCCGCCGCCGGCATCACCGTCTCGCACTACTTCATGCTGGGCGGGCCCGGCGAGACCGAGGCCACCGTCGAGGAGGGCATCGCCAACATCCTGCGCCTGCAGGGGGCCGCCACGTTCATCTTCCTCGGCATCCGCATCCTGCCCGGCACCCCGCTGGCCGAGCGCGCGCGGAACGAAGGCGTCATCACGGCGGCAACCGACCTGCTGCATCCGGTCTTCTATTTCTCGCCGGCCATCTCGCGCGACTGGCTGCACGGGCGGCTGACCTCTGCCTTCAAGGGGCACCGCCAGGTGGTCTATCCTCCCGACGAGTACGACAGCGGGCTGGCATTCCTGCACCGTCTGGGCTATGCCGGCATGTCGATCGACATGCTCCTGCGCCGCCAGTCACGGCGTCCGGCCCCCCAAGCGCCCTGAACCCATGGAGCGCAGTCCACAGCCCGTCCGGCCCCTCTGCGTGTTCCCGGTCTACAACCACGCGGGCACCCTGCCGCCGCTGGTGCGCGAGGCGCGCGCCCGGATCGCGGACGTGCTGGTGGTCGACGACGGCAGCACCGACGCCGATCTCGCCGCCCTGCTGGCCGGCGCGGATGTCACGGTCGTGCGGCACGCGCAGAACCGCGGCAAGGGCGCCGCCCTGCTGACGGCGCTGGACTTCGCCCGCGCGCGCGGCTTCACGCACCTGGTCACACTGGACGCCGACGGCCAGCACGCGCCCGCCGACCTGCCCCGCTTCCTGGAGGCGGTCCGTGCCGCGCCGCAGGCGCTGGTGCTGGGCGTGCGCGACTTCACGGTGCCGCATGTGCCGCGGTCGAGCCGCTTCGGGCGCGCCTTCTCGAATTTCTGGATCGCCCTGGAAACCGGCGTCGTCTGCGCCGACACGCAGTGCGGCTTCCGCGCCTATCCGGTCGCGCTCGTCTCGCAACTGCCGCTATCCGGTCGACGCTACGACTTTGAAGTCGAGGTGCTGGCGCGCGGCTTCTGGGCCGGTCTGCCGCTGGCGGAGGTGCCCGTCGCGACCTGGTACGCGCCGCCGGGACTCCGCGTCTCGCATTTCCGCAAGGTGCGCGACAACCTGCGCCTCTCACGCGCGCATGCCCGTCTCGTGGGACGCCGCCTCTGGCCCTGGCCGGTGCGCCGCCTGGTGCCGCGCGCCGCCCTGGCTCCCTGGCGCGAACGTCTGCACCCCGCCCGGCTCTTGCGCCGCCTGCTGCGGGAGCACGCCACACCGGCGGAACTGGGCGCCTCCGCGGGTGTCGGCACGCTGCTGGCCGTGCTGCCGATCCCCGGATTCCACTCGCTGGCCATTATCTTCGCAACTACCAGGCTCAACCTCAACCGGCTCATGGCGCTCGCCATCCAGAACCTCTTTATCCCACCCTTTACGCCGGCCCTCTGCATCATCGTCGGCCACCTGGCGCTCCACGGCAGACGCCTGCCGTCACTGCCGCGGACACCGCAGGACTTTCTGGGCTTTCTCGCCGAGTGGCTTGTTGGTGCGCTGCTCATGGCCCCGCCGCTGGCCATAACCGTCGGCGGACTCGTCTTCCTGGCAGCCCGCCGCATCCGGCGGCGGCAGACGCCAGGCGCCGCGGATTCGTTAAAGGCCGCGCCGCGGCGCCGCGGCAATGCGCTGGGATTCTGGTTTTTCCGCAGTGCCTTGCGGCTGACCGGTCTCCGCGGCGCCTATGGATTGCTATATCCCGTCTGCGCGTACTATGCGCTGGCCGACCGCCCGGCGGTGGACACCGCCGAGGCCTACGTCGGACGCCGCTTTCCGAAAGCCGGCCGCCTACGCCGGCGTCTGGCCGTCTTTCGGCTCTTCGTCAACCAGGGCAAGTGCCTCGTCGACCGCCATGCCGACCTCGCCGGGTTGCGCCGCTTCACCTTCGACTCCCGGCCGCTGGAGGAGCTGCTGCGCCAGCCGCGCCTGTCGGAAGGCGGGTTCATCCTGCTGCTGGCCCACGCCGGCGGTTGGCAACTGGCGCTGCCCCAGTTGCGCCGGCTGCCCGGCGGACGCTCCGTCTCGCTGCTGATGCGCGCGGCGGAGTCCCCCGATGTCCAGGCGCACCTGCGCGCCGGCGATGCCGGCTTCCATGTCATTCCGCCCGACGCCGGTCCCGCCTGCGCCCTCGAGATGGTGACGCGGCTGCAGCAGGGCGGGATCGTCGCCATCATGGGCGACCGGGCCTATGGCGGGCAGACGCTGGAAGTGCCCTTCATGGGCGCGAACGCGCGTTTCCCCGCAAGCGCCTTTGCCGTCGCGCGGGCGGCGCAGCGTCCCGTAGTCGCGCTCTTCGTGCCCAAGACCGGCGTGCGGCACTACCGCATGGAGGCTACCGGGTTCGAGCCGCCATCGCGCGAGCTGCGCACCTCGGTGCGGGACGGCGTGCGCGCCTTTGCCGGCGCCTTGGAGCAGTTCGCCTCCCGCCACCCCCTCCAGTGCTTCCTTTTCGCGGACATCTGGACCGGCAAGGAGGACGCGCAGGACGCGCAGCCCATACGCGAAGCTTGACCTTTCCGATTCGGATACGGTCGGGTATACTGTAAACCACGCAAAACGCGAGGATGACCGACTATGGATAACCGGGAGAACGAGCTGGCGCAGATACGCCAGAAGCTCAAGACCTTGCTGGTGGATCACCTTAATCTCCAGGATGTGACAGCCGGACAGATCGAGGATGCGGCCCCGCTTTTTGGCGGCGGACTCGGCCTTGACTCGCTGGATGCCGTCGAGATCGTGGTCATCCTGCAGCGCCATTTCGGCGTCGAGATCAAGGATATGGACGTGGGGCGCAGGGTATTCCAGTCGGTCAACACCCTGGCGGACTACATTTACGAGCGGCAGCATGCCTAGGATCGCCTGCCGGACGGCATGAACAACGAGGCTCTGATTGCGGGGCTGGGTGTGGTCTCCGCCGCCGGCCGCGGTGTGGCCGCGTCGCTGGCGACTCTGCGGAAGGGCATCCGCCCGCTTCCTGCGCCGCGCCGCTTCCCGGCCTTCGCCTCGAATCGCCCGATGTTCGCAGCCGCGGGCGAGCATCCCGACACGGACTGCACTTTCCACCTGGCCCTGGCCGCCGTCCGCGAGGCGCTCGACGACGCGGGGCTCGGCACGCCCCCGGCGCGGTTCCGCCTGGGCGTCTGCCTCGGCACCACCGTCGCCTGCCAGCTCAACGACATCGGCTTCTACGACGCCTACCGCAAGACCGGCGCGCCGCCCCTCGACGCCGTGGACCGCTTTGCCGCCGGTAGCCTTGCCGAGCGCGTGGCACGCGCCATCCAGGCGTCGGGACCGGTGATGACGCCGGTCAACGCCTGCACCTCCGGCACCGACGCCCTGGGCGTGGCGCTTGACTGGCTGCGCGCGGACCGGTGCGACGCCGTGCTGGCGGGCGGCGCGGACGAGCTCAACGCGATCCCCGCCAGCGGCTTCCAGGCGCTGGGTCTCGCCAGCCCCGAGCCATGCCGCCCCTTCGACCGCGACCGCCAGGGACTCAATCTCGGCGAGGGCGCCGGCGTGCTGCTGCTGGAGAGCCCGTCCTCGGCCGCCCGCCGCGGGCGCGACACACCGCTGGCCTTGGCGGGCTTCGGCTCGGCCGCCGACGGCTACCACCTCACGTCGCCGCATCCGGAGGGGTTGGGACTGGAACTGGCCATCCGCGCGGCGCTCGCCGACGCGGGCATCGATGCGGACGGCGTCGACTTCGTCAATGCGCACGGAACCGCGACCAGGGAGAACGACCGCATCGAGGGACAGGTGCTGGGACGCTGCTTCGGCCCGGGCGCGCGCGTGGTCTCTACCAAGGGCTTCACCGGCCATGCCCTGGGCGCGGCCGGCGGCATCGAGGCCGTCTTCACGGCGCTCGCGCTGCGCGAGGGATGGATATCCGCCTGCGCCGGCTTCGCGAACCGCGACGATGCCATTCCCTTTGCACCGCTGACCGCCGTCACACCCGTTGTCCGCCGTCATGCCCTGTCGACGGCGCTGGCCTTCGGCGGCAACAATGCCGCCCTGGTGCTGGCGCGGCGGGAGGCCGCGCCATGAAGATCGCCGCCATGGGCGTGGTTTTCGCCGGCGGCGCGGGTGTCGGCCGGCTGCAGGCCGCGCTGCGCGAGGCTGCGCCGCCGGCGCCACGAATGCTGGAACGGGAGTCCATCCCCGTGCTGGCGCTGCCGCCCGGAGCGTTCTCGGGCAATCCCGTGCTGGCCCCGGCGCGGCGGGCCGACCGCTTCTGCAAGATGGCG
>CAYPJN010000024.1:0-14936 GCA_964411055.1 uncultured Lentisphaerales bacterium
GCGATCGACGAGATGCAGGGACTCAAGGTCCGCGTGATGGGCTCGCGGCTGTTGATCGAAAACTACCGCGCCTACGGGGCCGTGCCAACGCCCATGGCCTACGGCGAGGTCTACAGCAGTCTGCAGATGGGGCTGATCGATGCCCAGATCAATCCCCTCTTCGCCATCCGCAGCATGAAGTTCTACGAGGTGCAGGACCACTTCACCCAGCTCTGGGCCGAGCCATTCACCGGGATTCCCACTGTCAACGCCGCGTTCTTCGACCGGCTCAGCCCTAAGCGCCAGAACCAGATCCGGAACTGGTGGCGCGAGGCGGTCATTCCGTCGGCGGCGTGGATCGAGGCGCGCAACCGCGAGGAACTGGCGACCATGCGCGAGGAACGACCGCAGATCCAGGTGGCGGAAATCGACGCCGATGCCGCCCAGGTCTGGCACGAACGCTCGCTGGCCGTCCGCGACGTCTTCCTCAGGGAGGGCGGGCCTGATGCCCGACGGGTGCTCGACGCGCTCCTGGCCGACATCCAGAACGCCCGGCAGACGCTGGGAATTACGACGGAGGCCCCATGAACGCAGCGTCACGCGCCGGTGACGGTCGACGAATACTGTGGCGACGGATGCTGAAGCTTGGGCATTGGATTGGACAGGGGCTTGAGCGCTTTGAAATCTGGGCGCTCTGTATTGGCGTGGGAGGCCTTGCCCTTCTGCTGGTCGCCAACGTCGTCGCGCGGACATTCTTCAAGAGCCTCTACTATGCCGAGGAAATCTCCGAGTTCCTCGTCATCTTCACCACCTTCGTCGGCGTCAGCTACGCGGTGCGGCGGGCGCGCCATATCCGGATGGGCGCGATCTTCGACGCCTTGCCCTACCGGGCGCAGAAGACCATGATTTTCGTGATCTCCGCCGTCAGTGGCGGTGTGATGTTCGTCATGGCCGGCATTGCCTTCCGCTATCTGACGCACGCGCGGATACAGGGCCATCTGACGCCGGCGCTGCGAATCCCCTACTGGCTCTTTCTGGTGATCGTGCCGTTGAGCTTTATCTCGGCCGGCCTGCAGTATATCCGCACGATCATCAAGAACATCACGGAGCATGCCGTCTGGCTCTCGCCGGAGCAGCAGGGCGAATACGAGGTAGAGGGCTGAGGAGATCTTGACATGCTCGTGATGGTTACATGCATGGTGCTGCTGCTACTGCTGGGTTTCCCCTTCATGGTGGTGCTGCTCGGCTCGCTGCTCCTCTATCTCGCCCTCTACCTGCCCACCTTCAACCAGACCGTGCTCGTGCAGCAGATGATCACCGGCATCATTCCCCCCGCCCTGGTCGCGGTGCCGATGTTCATCCTGGCTGCCAACCTGATCACGTCGGGGCAGTCGGCCAAACGGCTGATCCGTATGGTGCAGGCGTTTGTCGGCCATCTCCCCGGCGGCCTGGCGATGACGACCAACGCGAGCTGTACCCTCTTCGGCGCAGTCTCAGGATCGACGCAGGCCACTGTGGCGGCCATCGGCGGTACGCTGCGCCCCATGCTGCTCCAGGCCGGCTATCCCAGCCCCTTCACGCTGGGGCTGATCATCAACGCCTCCGACATCGCCTTTCTCATTCCCCCCAGTATCGGATTCATCGTCTACGGGGTGGTGACCGGCACCTCGATCGGCAAACTGTTCCTGGCGGGGGTCGGCCCCGGGCTTTTGATCTTCCTCCTCTTCTCGCTCTACTGCGTCGTCTACTCAAAGCGGCATGGGATCGGATGCCTGCCGAAGGCCACCCGCGCCGAGCGACTGGCTGCCATGCGGGAGGGCTATCCGGTGCTTGGCTTTCCGCTGATCGTCATCGGCGGCATCTATGCGGGGGTGTTCAGTCCCACCGAGGCCGCCGCCGCCTCGGTGGCCTACGCCATTGTCCTGGAGGGCGTTGTCTTCCGGACCCTGTCGCGACGGCGGCTGATCAATGCGATCCTCGCGACCGGCGTGATCACGGGCGTGGTCTTCGTGCTGGTTGGGGCGGGACAGGCCTTTTCCTGGCTGCTCAGCTTCCTGCGGATTCCACAGCAGTTCGTCCCCACGCTCTTCGGCGCCGCCCCATCGATGCTGCGGGTGACGCTCGTCGTGGTCTGCTCCTACTTTGTCGCCTGCATGTTCGTCGATCCGATCGTGGCGATCTATGTCCTCAGCCCGATCTTCGCCCCGCACGTCGTCGCCACCGGCATCGACCCCGTTCTACTGGGCGTGCTGGTGACGCTGCAGGCGGCGATCGGCTCGGCGACTCCGCCCTTCGGCTGCGACATATTCACGGCGCAGCTCATCTTCCGGCGCCCCTACTGGGAGGTGATCCGGCACACGCCGCCGTTTATCATCATCCTGCTGGTCGCCACCGCTCTACTGATACTCTTCCCGCAGATCGCGCTCTTCCTGCCCAACAACGCGCTCGGGCAGTAGGTCGTCTCACTCCACGAGCGGATAGACGCCATCGGCGTCGTGCATCTCGCGGCCGGTCAGCGGCGGGTTGAAGGCGCAGATCAGGCGCAAGTCTGCCGTCGTCGCGCGCAGTAGGTGATCGTCGTGATCGTTGAGCGCGTAGAGCGTGCCGTCGCTGATCGGATGGATTTTGCCCGTCGCCAGCTCCTCGATCTCCCCCTCGCCGCCCACGCAGTAGACGGCTTCGAGGTGGTTCTTGTAGTGGATGTGGGTCTCGGTCCCCTTGAAGATGATCGTCTCGTGGAACGAGAACCCCATCCCGTCGCTCTTCAACAACAGGCGCCGACTGACCCAGTTGCCGTTCTCGGCGCGGACGTCGCGGTCCGTTCCCAGGATCTTGTCGAGTGTGCGTACAATCATGGTTTGTGTTGTCCTTTCCCGGCCTACGCCGTGGCTTTTGCGCGTTCAGCGGCAACCTCGCCGATGGCCGACTCGATGATGTCCATGCCTTCGCGCAGCACCGCCTCGCCCATCGTCAGCGACGGCAGAAACTTGACCACGTTGTCGTCGGCGCCGGCCAGTTCGATGACCAATCCCTTCTCAAAGGCCTTGCTGCTGATGGCGGCGGCCAGGTTCGGCGTCGCCTTGAAGTCGAGTCCCCACACCATGCCCACGCCGCGCAGTTCTATCTTCAGATCAGGGAACTTGGCCGCGATGTCCTGGAGGCGCTCCTGCATGATTGCACCTTTGCGACACACCTCCTTGGCGAGCGCGTCGTCGCGCCAATAGGTCCTGATTGCCGTCGCCGCCGCGACAAACGCAAGATTGTTGCCGCGGAAGGTGCCGGTGTGCTCGCCCGGCTTCCACTGGTCGAGGTCGGGGCGCATCAGCAGCAGCGCCATGGGCAGACCGCCGCCGATAGACTTCGAGACCGTCACCATGTCCGGCACGATCCCCGCCCGTTCAAAGCTGAAGAAGGTCCCGGTCCGGCCGTTGCCCATCTGAATGTCGTCGACGATCAGCAGAATGTCGAACTCGCGGCAGAGCTTCTCGATCCCCTGCAGCCAGCGCGCGCTGGCCACGTTGATGCCCCCCTCGCCCTGCACTGTCTCGAGGATGATCGCAGCGGGCAGGTCAACACCGCTCGACCCATCGGAGATGAACTTGCGCAGGTATTCGACGGTGTCGACATCCGGGCCGAAGTAGCCGTCGAAGGGGAGGTTATCGGCATTGTCGCGGGCGCCATAGTGCTCGTCGCGGTAGAAGTCGTTGCCCGTGACGGCGAGCGATCCCATCGTCAACCCGTGAAAGCTGTTCGTAAAGGCGATGATGTTGGACCGCTTCTTGACGCGCCGGGCCAGTTTGAGTGCGGTCTCGACGGCGTTCGTGCCGGTAGGTCCGGTGAACTGAATCTTGTATTTCAGACGACGCGGACGCAGAATCAACTCGTCGAAGTTCGTCAGGAAATCGCGCTTGGCCACGGTTGCCGTGTCGAGACCATGCACAACGCCCTTGCGCCGCAAGTAGGCGATCATCGCCTCGGTGATGGCCGGATTGTTATGGCCGTAGTTCAACGTGCCGGCGCCGGCGAAAAAGTCGATGTAGCGCCGCCCGTCCTCGCCAAAGAGAAATGGCCCCTCCGCCACGTCAAAGACGGTCGGAAACGATCGGATGTAGCCGCGCACCTTGGATTCAAGCATTTCAAAGATTTTCATTGCGTCTTCCTTCGTTGTCTGCGGAGGCGGTTGTGGGGCGCGGGAACGGACCGATACGCAGCAGTACCTCCGCTTCATGCTGCGCATCCGGCCCGAAGTGATTCGGCTCCAGAAAGGGAAGCTGCCGCACGGAGCAGCCTTCAGCCAGCCGTTCAAAGCCGCGAGGCGTGATTAGTCGGGCCTACGGTTGTCTCCAGGTAGCGTACCTCCCGGCAGGCCGGCCGCGCCAGCAGGGCGTCGAGCATGCGTCCCGCCAGCCCCTGTCCGCGATGATCCTCGCGGACGGCGACCTGCCAGACAAACAACGTGCCGGGTTCATCGGGGCGCAAATAGGCCGTGACGCATCCGGCCAGTTCCCCGCCGCACTCTGCCACCACGCAGGTTTCGCGGAAATGCCGGGCCAGCAGGAAGTAGCAATAGGCCGAATTCAGGTCGAGGGGTGGCGCGTGCCGTATCAGATCGTGCAACCGCTGGCCCTCGTTGGGCCCGGGCTCACGTAAAAGCTCTTGATCGTGAACATACAAAGACTGAGTCACGCCATGAGTTCCTTTCGCTTGGCGGGTGCTTGCCACCCGAGAAACAAGACGACGACACCCTCGTAGCGAGACCGTCTGAACCGCCTTTAAACGTCTATATTATCCCATGATGCCGCCTAATGGTCAAGACAAACCCGAAAAAACCGGCAAGACCCGCTCCTGCAGCGCTTGGAGCGCCGCCACGTGGCGCAACTCGGAGGCGGCCAGCTCGGCAAAGACCTGCTTGAGCGAGGGGATCACGGTGACCTGCGCCAGGTGGGAGTAGAAGGCGGCCGTGCGCTTCTCGTGCATGATGGCGTGCCCGAGCACCGGCAGGTCGCTCGCCGCGACGTCGGCCTCGAGCTTATCCGCGGCCGGCAGGCCCTCCAGCGTGGCGGATGGAAGCTGGAGCGGCTCGCGGGCCGTGCCCAGCCGCCGAACGGTCGCCAGGTGATCCTGCTCGGCATGCGCGAGTTCGAGGAGCGTGTCGCGGATGCCGGCGTTGCCGGCCGCGGCGGCCAGGGCGCGGTAGTCCCTGGCGGCGGCGCGCTCGAAGCGCTCCGCCTGCTTCAGGACGAGTCGTCCGACGGCGCCGACCGGGCGGGCGGCATCGGCGGCCGGCGCCTGGCCGTGGCGCAGACCCTCGGCGAGAACCAGCCCGCCGATCGTCAGGAATAGGAGCCCCGCGCCGATCTTGATGACCCGCGGATCTAGGTGGCGGGCCAGCAGGCCGCCGAACTGCACAGCTATCAGCGTGGAGCAGACCAACGCAAGCGACGAAGCGCAGAAGACCGTCCACTTGGTCGCAGGATCGGTCACGCGCCCGATGACCGAGAGCTGTGTCTTGTCGCCCAGTTCGGCCAGGAAGATCATGAGGAAGGTGCCTAGAAAAAGCCGGAAATTCATGCCGGAATCATAGGCGAGTTGCGCCGCGGACGCAAGCGGGCGATATTGTCCCAAACAGCGCGCGTTTGACCCTGCGCTCGTAAAACGATATGCTATTTATTTCAACAATACCTCGACTGTTGACCATCATGACGCTAAACAAAACCAAGACCACGACGGACGAAGCCGAGACTGCCTCCGTTCCCGGGACGGCGGCGGAAAGCAGCCGCGGTGCAGCCTGCGAAGGCCCCGCCGCTGCGGAACCGGTGGGTGATCGATCTGCGGAGGGCGCGCCCGAGGCGCCTGCGGCAGGCGCCATACAGCAGGAACTGGACGACATCCGGGGCAAGTACGTGCGGCTGCTGGCCGATTTCGACAATTTCCGCAAGCGCGTGGCCCGCGAGCGCGCCGAGACCATCCGCCTCGCCGGCGAGGAGATTGTCACGGATATCCTGCCGGTCCTGGACCACTTCGATCTGGCGCTGCGCCAGGCCGCGGATCCCGAGGAGCCCTTCGCTGTCGGCGTCCGGATGGTCTACGACCAGCTTGTCGCCACACTCGGCAAGAACGGCCTTGCGCCCATCGACGCCCAGGGCGCCGCGTTCAAGCCCGACGAGCACGAGGCCGTCGCCTGCCAACCCTCCGACGAAGTGGCGGAGGGGATGGTGCTGCTCCAGACACGCTGCGGCTACCGCCTGCGCGACCGTGTCATCCGGCCGGCAATGGTGATCGTCTCCAGCGGCGCGCCGCGACCGGCTGCGGCGCCTGCCACCGGCGCTGAAGGCGACGCGGACGCCCCCTTAACCGTTTCCTGATCACCCTGTCCCGACCATCAAGCCCATGGCTACCAAGCGCGACTACTACGAGCTACTTGGCGTGCAACGCAACGCCTCGGCCGACGAGATCAAGAAGGCCTACCGCAAGCTGGCACTGAAATACCATCCCGACCGCAATGCCGGCGACGCCGCGGCGGCCGAGATGTTCAAGGAGGTCTCCGAAGCCTACGAGGTTCTGAGCGACGCCTCCAAGCGCCAGCGCTACGACCAGTTCGGCCACGACGGCGTCAAGTCGGCCTTCGGGCCGGGAGGGTTCGATTTCGGCCGCGATTTCAGTCATTCGGCCGACTTCCAGGACATCTTCAGCAGCCTCTTCGGCGGCGGCGGCCTCTTCGGCGAGATGTTCGGCGGCAGCCAGCGGCGGCGCTCGCGCGACGGCGCACAGCGCGGCGCCGACCTGCGCTTCGACCTCGAGATCGACCTCGAGGAGGCGGTCTTCGGCGTCGAGCGCAACATCGAC
Source organism: uncultured Lentisphaerales bacterium (assembly GCA_964411055.1). GTDB lineage: Bacteria > Verrucomicrobiota > Kiritimatiellia > RFP12 > JAAYLN01 > JAAYLN01. The sequence continues at coordinate 6,826 of CAYPJN010000024.1, forward strand.
CTGCCCGTCACCGAGCCTTGCGGCGACTGCGGCGGCAGCGGCGCCGCCAAGGGTACTTCGCGCGAGACATGCCGCCAGTGCGGCGGACGCGGCACGGTTGTCTCCAACGGTGGATTCATCCAGTTTCAGCAGACCTGTCCCGTCTGCCGCGGCGAGGGCTCCATTATCCGCACACCGTGCCGCAAGTGCGGGGGCGCGGGACGCATCAAGGTGCGCCGCAGCCTGGCGCTGCGCATTCCTCCCGGCGTCGAGACCGGTTCGCGTCTGCGCGTCACGGGCAAGGGGGAAGGGGGGCTGCGCGGCGGTCCTTCCGGCGACCTCTATGTCGTCCTGCATGTCCGCGACCATGCGATATTCGAGCGCCAGGGCGAGGATCTCGCCTGCACCGTGCCGGTCTCGCCCGCCGTCGCGGCCCTCGGCGGCGATGTCCCTGTGCCCACGCCTGACGGCCTGGCCATGCTCAAGCTGCCCCAGGGCACGCCAAACGGCAAGGTCTTCCGCCTGCGCGGCAAGGGGATCCGCGGGCTCGACGGTTCCGGCGTCGGTGACCTGCACGTGCGCATCGCGATCGAGGTGCCGGCCCACCTCTCCGGCAGCCAGAAACGGGCGCTACAGGCCTTCGCGGAAAGCTGCGATGGCGGCAACTATCCCGAGGCGGCGCGCATGCGCAAGCAGGTCGAGGCCTTCATGGCCCGCCGCGACGCCCTCAAGGCGAGCCCTTGAACCACGCTCCGTCCGCCCATGTACCGCCACCATGTCACACCCGGCCAGCTTGACCAGCCGCTGCTGGCGCTGGGACGTGACGAAGCGCGCCACCTGCAGACGGTGCTGCGCGTGAAGGAGGGAGCCGAAGTCGAATTGTTCGACGGCCGCGGTCGCACCGTGACCGCCCGCGTCACCGCCTGCGGGCGGCACGGCCTGACGCTCGAGCGTGCGGCGCCGCCTGCCCTGCGCCCGGCCCACGCCTGCCGCCTCGCGCTCTGCCCCTGCGTCAGCAAGGGCCGGCGCATGGAATGGACGCTGGAGAAGGCCGCCGAACTCGGGGCTTCGATCATCGTGCCGATACTCTCCGAGCGTTCTGTGGTGCGGCTTGAGTCGCCGGACGAGGCGGATGGCAAGCAGGATCGCTGGCAGCGCATCGTCGTCGAGGCCACGCGCCAGTGCGGCGGGGCCTGGGTGCCCGAGGTGCTGCCGCCCATGCCCTTCGCCCAGGCGCTGACGCGCCTGGGCGCCATCCACCCGCTCCTGGTTGCCGCCCTGACACACGACGCGCGCCCCTTGCGCGATATCCTCGCCGGACTTGCCGTCGCGCCCCCGCCGCGCGAGGCCGCCTGGATGGTCGGCCCCGAGGGCGATTTCACTCCCGGCGAGATCGCGCGCCTGCGCGGGGCGGGCGCCCTGCTCTGCTCGCTGGGCGCCCATGTCCTGCGCGCCGAGACCGCCGCGGTCTACGGCCTGGCCGTGCTCGGCGCCGCCTGGCTGTAGTCCGCGATTTCGTCTTGAGCGCCGCGGGGGCGGCGTCTAGAATCACGCTCCGATGAATCCTTCTTCCCTGCCGCGGGTCTGGGTAGACATTGACCTGGGACGCCTGCGCGAGAATTATCTCCGCATCGCCGCGACGGCCGCCCCGGCGCGGGTGATGGCCGTCCTCAAGGCGGATGCCTACGGGCTCGGCTGCCTGCCGATCGCCCGCGCCCTGGCCGCGGCCGGCGTCGCGCGGTTCGGCGTCGCGGAGCCCAACGAGGCCTTCGCGCTGGCGCCGCTGGGCCTGCCGGTGCAGATTCTCGGCGCGGTCCTGCCCCAAGAGATGCCGGAACTGGTGCGCCAGGGGATCGTGATGCCCCTGACGGATCTGGAGAGCGCCCGGCTGATTGCGGCGGAGGCGCGGCGTCAGCGCACGACGGCGCGCGGACACATCAAGATCGACACCGGCATGGGACGCCTGGGAATACCGTTGGCCGAGGCCCCCGGCGTGATCCGCGCCATCCGTTGCCTTCCGGGACTCGAATGCGAGGGTATCTACACCCACTTTCCGATGGCCTGCCCCGGCGGCGACGCCATGACCCTGGGACAGGTGGACGGCTTTCTGGGACTGCTGCGGCAGATGGAGTCAGAGGGCACCGTCTTCGCCTTCCGCCATGCGGCCAACAGCGACGCCGTCAACGATTTCCCGCGGACGTTCCGCGAGCCCTTCAACTGGGTGCGCACGGGCATCGATCTCCACGGCGTGTGCGACTCCGAAGGCTGCCGGAGCATGGGCCTGCGCTCCGTGCTGACGCTCAAAACGCGCCTGGTAGCGGTACGCGGACTGGCCGAGGGCAGCACCATCGGCTACGGGGCGACCTTCCGTCTCCCGCGCGCGATGTCCGTCGGCACGATTTCCGCCGGCTATGCCGACGGCCTGCCGCTGGCCCTCTCGAACCGCGGCCATGTCCTGATCCGCGGCCGCGTCTGCCCCGTACTCGGGCGCCTTTCAATGGACTACACGACCGTCTCGCTCGAGCAGGTGCCCGGGGCGCGGGTCGGCGACGAAGTCGTCTGCCTCGGTGGCGAAGGGCCGCCGGAAATCACCGTGGCCTCGTGGGCCCGTTTGAAGGGCACGCATCCCTACGATATAATATGTTCTTTTGGCAACCGCGTGCGGCGGTGCTATACTGGAGACTGAAACAGACTCTCCAAGGCCGGGAAACGGACGATGATCAAGTACATGGTGACAGGCGGCGCGGGTTTCATAGGCAGCAATCTGGTCGCCGCGCTCAACGCGCGCGGCGAAGATGCGGTGCTGGTCGTCGACAACCTCAACCACCCCCTGAAACAGCGCAACCTCGAACGCCTGCGCATCGTCCGCTACCTCGACAAGCGCGAACTGCGCGGCGCCCTGCGCGGCGGCGAGTTCGCCTCCGTAGAGACTGTCTTCCACCTGGGCGCCTGCAGCTCGACCACCGAACGCGACCAGGCCTACCTCGCCGACAACAACACCGCCTTCACGCGCGACCTCTGCGCCTGGGCGCTGGCCGGCGGCCGGCGCTTCATCTACGCCTCCAGCGCCGCGACCTACGGCGGCGGCGAGCATGGTTATTCCGACGATCCCGGGCGCATCCCCCTGCTGCGCCCGCTCAACCCCTACGGGCAGTCCAAGCAGGACTTCGACCTGCTCGCCCTGCGCGAGGGCTGGCTGGGCCGGATCGCCGGCCTGAAGTATTTCAATGTTTACGGGCCCAACGAGCACCACAAGGGCGAGATGCGCTCCGTGGTGCACAAGGCCCACGGCCAGATCCGGCGCACCGGGCGCCTGCAGCTCTTCCGGTCGCACCGCCCCGGCTGGCGCGACGGGGAGCAGATGCGCGACTTCATCCATGTCCGCGACGCCGTGGCGGTCACCCTCTTCTTCCACGACCACCCGGAAGTCGCCGGCCTCTTCAACTGCGGCACCGGACGGGCGCGCACCTGGCTCGACCTCGGGCGCGCGGTCTTCGCGGCCATGGGCCTGGAGCCCCGGATCGACTTCATCGACATGCCTCCGAGCCTGCGGGAGCACTACCAGTACCATACCGAGGCCGACCTCGCCCGGCTGCGCACCGCGGGCTGCGGCCACACCTTCACGAGCCTGGAGGCGGGCGTGCAAGACTACGTGTCCGGCGACCTGGCCGGGCAACCGGAAGAGCAGGCGACATGCGCATCCTGACACGATATGTCCTGCGGGAGTTCCTGGCGCCCGTCTGCTACTGTTTCCTGGGCCTGATCCTGATCTACCTGGTCATCGAACTGTTCGGCGAGTTCGACAAGATCCTGCAGGCGCGGCCGCCGGCGGGCCTGGTGCTGGCCTACCTGTTCGGCTACCTCTCGCCGTTCCTGCAGTGGCTGCTGCCGGCCTCGCTGCTGATGGGCGGCCTCTACTCCATGTGGCAGCTCGCACGGCACAGCGAGATCACGGCCATGCGTGCTTCGGGCATCGGCTTCGGCGCCATCACCGCCCCCGTGCTCTGGGCCGCGGCGTCCTGCGCCATCCTGATCGCGGTCAACAGCGAGTACTACGCCCCCGAGGGCAGCCGCATGGCGCACGTGATCAAGGAGAACCGGTTCCAGCCGGTACAGCATGGACAAATATATCTGGATGTGCCATACCGCAACTATGCCGAGCGGCGCGAATGGCGCATCGCCCGGCTCAACCTGAAGAACAACTCCACGGGCGAGGTGCGGCTCACCTGGACCGACGCGCAGGGCGATCCGCAACGGGTGCTGACGGCGCGGCGGGCCGAGTACCTCGACGGAGTCTGGTGGTTCTTCGCCCCGGAGATTACCGAATACCAGGAGCGGGGCGGCCTGACGCAACCGGTCTCGCTGGGGGTTGCCATCGAGGCGCTCTCCATGCCCGAGCTCACCGAGCGCCCGCGCGATTTCCTGCTGGAACTGCTGCAGAACGATGAGGATCGCGACAACCTTTCGCTGCGCGACATGATCCGCTACGTGAAGGCGCGCCCGCGGCTCACTCGCGATGTCAAGGTGGGCTGGCGCTACGCCATCTACAACCGCTTTGCCGCGCCATGGACCTGCCTCGTCATCACCCTCTTCGCGATCCCGGCGGGCCTGGCCACCGGACGCCAGAGCGTCTTTCTCGGCGTCGTAATGGCCGTGGCGCTCTTCTTCCTCTACTATACCCTGACTTTTGTCCTTGGCATAATGGCCAAGAAGGACCTGATCCCCGTGGGTGTCGGAGTGCTGCTGCCGCACTTCATCTTTCTGGCCGCCGGACTTGTCCTCTTCCACCGGCAGCGCTGAACGAAAAGGAACTTGCCTCATGTCGAGTATCCGCGAACTGCTGGCCCGCGCCGTGGAAATCGGCGCGTCCGATGTCCATGTCACGGCCGGCCATCGGCCGGTCTTCCGCGTCGGCGGCCGCCTCTTTCCTGCGGAGTTCGAGCCTCTTTCGGCGGAGGATCTGCGTCTGATCGGCGACGAACTGGTCCCGACGCACGCGCGCGAGCGTTTCGCCGAGTACCACGAGTGCGACTTCTCGCATCTAGAGGAGGGCGTAGGACGCTTCCGCGCGAATGTCTTCCTCGGCAAGGGCGTCCCCGCCGTCGCCCTGCGCTATGTCAAGAGCGAGATCCCCACGCTCGATTCGCTGAACCTGCCGCCCATACTGCGGCGCTGCGCCGAGGCGCCGGCGGGCGTCGTCATCCTCTCGGGTACCACCAGTTCGGGCAAGTCCACGACGCTGGCCGCGCTGATCGGGCTGATCAACCGTACGGAGGAACGGCGCATCATCACGATCGAGGATCCTATCGAGTACGAGTTCTCCGACGAGAAAAGCACCATCACGCAGCGCGAAGTGGGCCTCGATACCCGCTCCTTCGCCACCGGCCTGCGGCAGGTGCTGCGGCAGGATCCCGACGTAATCCTCATTGGCGAGGTGCGCGACGCCGAGTCGCTGCGCATCGGCATCATGGCGGCGGAGACCGGACATCTCGTGCTCACGACGCTCCACGCGGGCACGGCGGCCCAGGCGGTTCCGCGCCTGCTGAACGAGTTCCCCGCCGACGACCAGGACCGCATCCGCCTCGCGGTCGCGGCCAATCTGCACTCGGTCATCTGCCAGCGCCTGATCCCGACGGCGCAGGGGGGACTCGTGCCGGCCGTCGAGATCCTGTTCAACACGCCCATGGTCCGGAAACTGATCGTGCAGAACCAGCTCGATCACCTGCACGACGCCATCGAGACCGGCAACGAGGAGGGGCTCCAGACCTTCGACCAGGCCATCTACCAGCTCATACGCCAGCATGTGGTCACCGAGCGCGTCGGCCTGGAACACGCGACGAACGCGGAGAAGCTGCGGATGAACCTGGAGGGCATTTTCCTCGATGAATCGCGGCGCATCCTCGCGACCAACCAACCCTGAGCCGGCCGCGCCGCTTGAGGTTCCCGGACGGCTGGCGGTGATCGCAGGCACGGCCCCGGAACCGGCCGAGACCTTCATCCGGCGCGACCTGGAGGGCTTGCGCCGCCGCGGCTGGCAGGTGGAGGTCTTCGGGCTCAACGAGCGCTTCGCGCGCTACGCCCCCGGCCACCATGGCGTCCGCGGCGTCAGCCTGGCCGCCGCGCTGCTACGCCGCGCCTGGCGCCTCCGACGCCGTCCCGTCCAGGCGCTTGGACTTCTGCGCGCGCACCGCCTCGCCGGGCGCCTCGCGGACGCCGCCGCGCAGTCCGACATGCTCCTCGCCGAGTTCGCCTGGCTCACTGCCGACCTGGCCGCCGTGGCGTCCGAAGTGACCGGCACGCCGTGGGTCTGCGCCGTCCACGCCTGGGACATCTTCGCGCAGCCGCCTGCCATGGTGCGCGCGCGCCTCGCGGACGCTGCGCACGTCGTGGCCTGCTCCGCCGCCGCCGTGCGTGCCGTCACGGGGTGCGGCATCGGCGCGGCGCGCGTCTCGCTTGTCCCCCATGGTCTGTCGCTGGCGGAGTTCCCCTGCCGCGGCTCCCAGCCCGCGGCAGGCGCGCCGCTGGTCGCCGTCGGCCGGATCGAGCCCAAGAAGGGCTTCGACCTCCTGATCGCGGCGCTGGCGCGCCTGCGCGCTCCGGAAACGCCCGTGTTGCATATCGCCGGCGACGGCAGCCAGCGCGCCGCGCTGGAGGCGCTCGCCGCGCGTTTCGGCGTGCAGGAGCGCGTACACTTCCATGGACGCCTGGCGCCGGACGCCGTGCGGCGGCTCATGGCGGGCGCCGCGTTGCTGGCGTTGCCGAGCCGGCGCCTGCCGGACGGCGACCGCGACGGGATCGCCAACGTTCTGCTGGAGGCCATGGCCCTCGGGGTGCCCGTCGTCACCACGACGGCAGGCGCGGCGGCGGAGGTCGTCGGGGACCGCGTTACCGGACGACTCGTGCCGCCCGACGACGTGACGGCCCTCGCCGCCGCGCTGGAAGAACTGCTGGGCGATGCGGAACAGCGCGCGCGCCTGGCACGGATCGCCCGCGCCACCGTCGAAACTTACTTCGACAGCCGGCTGACCGGCGCGGCGCTTTCGTCGCTGCTGGCCAGCCACGCCAGGGTGCGTCCGATCAGCTCGTTGCGCCAGCCTTCGCCGTAGAAGCTGTGCCCGGCGTGCGGAATGACATCGAGCTCGAAACCGATCCGGTGGCGTTGGCAGAAACGCCGGTAGGCCGCCGCCGCCGGAACCCCGTCGGGATCCGAGCCGCCGTAGATGAAGCGGATGCGTCCCAGGTAGCGGCCGAAGACCTCCAGCAGCCGGTCCTCTGCGTGCGCCTCCTCGGCGGAGCGCGTCTCGTGGCGCGCCAACGCCTTGCCGACCATGCCGGTCTGCACACGGCCCGTCAGCAGCTTCTTCCAAGTCTCCCGGCGCAGGAGTTTCTTGCCGTAGGCTCGCAGGGCGCCCAGCGTCTTGCGGAGGTTGGTGTCGGACGCGCGCAGGCTGCCCATCACCTCGGCGGACCAGAGCACCAGTCGGCCAATGCCGGGATGCCGTGTCGCCGTGCCGATGGCCACCTTGCAGCCGGAACAGATGGCGATGAGCGTCAGCGGCGTGCCGGGCGGCACCTGGGTCTGGAGCCAGGCAACCGCGGCGTCGGCGTCGGCGGTCATCGAGGCGATGCCCGCCGCGCCCACCTCGCCGTCGCTCTCGCCGCGCCCTCGGTAGTCAAGCCGCAGGCAGATGCCGCCATTGCGCGCCAGCCGGCGCGCCAGATCGAGGAAGAGTCTGTGCGGCCCCTGCCGGTCGCCGGACCAGCCGCCCAGGAAGAGAAAGGCACCCGTGGGCGTGTCCGCGGCGGGACGGTGCAGCACGCCGCGGAGCGTCTCCCCGCCGATCGGCAGCGAGACGGGCATCTCGGAGGGATAGACCGGCGCCGGCAGTGGCGGCGCGTCGGGCAGGGATTGCAGCCCGGGGAAGCGCGCCTGCAGCCACTCCGCGGAGGCCTCCGCCAACGCCGCCGTCTCCACATGGCCGACGCTGTTCCAGAAGGGTGGCAGGCGCATCGTGCGCGCCGCCATGTCCGGATTATGCGCGCGCAGCGCATCGAGCGCGCGCTCGTCGGCGCCCGTGGCGAACGCCAGCAGCGGACGCTCCACGGGCGGGAAAACGCAGGTCTCCAGTTGC